>JBBQPX010000151.1:0-7063 GCA_038216775.1 Chitinophagales bacterium | reverse complement strand
GGTGATGATTTTAAAATGCCGGAGATTGCTGCAACATCAAAAAGCAAATTACTACAGGAGTTAATTATTAAAAGTGGTAATCCCATAAAACTAAAAGGCGATACTACCATTTACACTGCTGATAGTTTTAAAGTTAGCGCTAACGCCAATGTGGAAGAGTTACTAAAAAAATTGCCAGGTATTCAGGTAGATAAAAACGGAAAAATTACTGCCATGGGCGAGCAGGTGACCAAAGTACTGGTAGATGGGGAAGAGTTTTTTGGTGACGACCCCGGAATGGCTGTAAAAAATTTAAGGGCTGACGCTGTTAAAGAAGTGCAGGTGTTTGATAAAAAAAGTGATCAGGCAGAATTTACGGGTATAGATGATGGCAATACAAAAAAGACCATCAACCTTAAATTAAAAGAAGACAAAAAGAAAGGATATTTTGGTAAGATTGACCTGGGCGGCGGATTGCTAAAAAACATTGACAACCGATACAACAGTAATATTTTGTTAAGTTCCTTTAAGGGCAAAAGAAAAGTATCGGGATATTTTTTAACTGGCAATACCGGCCAGGATGGATTAAGCTGGCAAGACAGAGAAAAATATGGCGAAGGAGGCAACAATTTTAGTGTTTCGATGGATGATAATGGAGATTTGTCTTACAACTGGACAGGCGGAAATAGTGATGATGAACCAAACGTAAATACAGAAAATGGCTTTATTAAAAATATAAACGCAGGATTACAATACAGCAATAAATGGAACGATAAACATAACTTAAATTTATCTCCGCAATACAATAGCCAGGTTTATACAAATGGTCAAAACAGGTTTTCGCAATCAGTTTATGGCGACACGGTACTAACTAATCAATCTACCACTAACACTTATGTTAATCGTTATAACTTTAAAACAAATGCCAGCTACGAGTTAAAAATAGATTCAAATAATACCATTAAGTTTACGGCAAAAGCTAATTTTTATCATACCGAAAGCGATGAGTCAACATCATCAATTGGTACAGGCTATGGCGAAAAATTAAATAATTCGGCAGATAAAAGGGTTAAAACAAACTCGGATAAACAATCTTTATATGGCAACCTGCTTTATAAACATAAGTTTAAAAAATCACGTCGAACCTTATCTTTATCTACCGATTGGAATAATCTTAGTACAGATGGTTTTAATTTCTTAAAATCTGCTAATCTTACCTATAAAGATAGTGTTGCTACTGGTTTACAAAATATTGATCAGCAAAGGCTAAGCGATAATAATAATACAAGAGTTTCTGCCAGACTGGTTTATACCGAACCATTGAGTAAAAAATATTCGCTGGAAGCTGCTTATGAACTAAGCTATAATAAAGGAAAAAATGATCAGGTAACTTATGCCTACTCTCCCGTATCTGGTAAATACGATGTAGCGGTTGACTCTTTAACCAATAATTTTACGCAATCAATTACCATAAACAAACCATCGCTCCGCATCAGCTATAGTGATAAAAAAATAAAATTCAGTTTTGGTTCTGGTTTTGGGTTTACGCATTTCGATTTGCAGGATAACACGCTTAAAAAAGACACGGTAAGAAATTATACTAACTTTTTTCCATCGGCTAGTTTTAACTATGCCTATAAAAGTCAACACAACATAAGAATTAGTTACAACGGTAACACAACGCAGCCATCAATTAACCAGTTACAACCCTTACGTAATAATAACGACTATTTTAACCAGTATATTGGAAACCCACAGTTAAGGCCTTCTTTTACGCATTCTATAAATCTTTCGCACAATACCTACAATTTTTTAAAAGATATTTTTACTTACCAAAACTTTAATGTGAGGGTTGTAAATAACGCAATTACCAACAGCCGTATTATTAATCTGGCCACCGGCCAAACAACAACAAGGCCAATTAATACAAACGGTAATTATTCCATGAGCTTTTGGAGTGGTATGGGTTTTAAAATTAAAAAAATTGACACAAGGGTTTATGTGGGGCCTGGCTTACGGTATAGTAAAACTGCCGAAGTCTTTAATAACTTACCTAATAATTCAAAAACACTTGGAGCATCTTTTAGTGTTAATTTATCAAAATCAAAAGAAAAAAAGTACGAATTTGATATTGGTAATGAAAGTTCTTACAACTACAATAAAATATCTCAAAGTAATAATTCTTCGGCCTATTTAACCAATAACCTGTCTGTAAATGCAAAAGTTTTTATTCAAAAAACGCTGTCTCTCGGCTCAAACTTGGAATTTTATACACAGCAAAAAACAAAAGAATTAAATACCGGCCTTAGCACACATTTATGGAATGCCAGAGTTGAAAAAACATTTAAAAAAGACGAGTTTACCGCTTATTTTTTAGTGAGGGATATATTAAACCAAAACGTAGGTATAAACCGAAGTTTTGATACCAACACTTTTACCGAAACGAGGAATGACAGACTGCAACGTTACTGGATGGTAGGGTTTATCTGGAATTTTAAAAACAGTGGCGCAAAACCAAAACAATAAAATATGCAACCTGCTAAAATAAAAATTATGAAAACTATTTTATCGCTGATATTTATTTTAATTTTTTCTGTATCTACATCATCGGCACAGCAGTTTATAACCAAAGCTGTTGTTGAGTATGAGGTTAAAACCAATATAAAGAAAACGATGGGCAACGACTCCTGGGATGAAAAGCTGAAGGAACTGATGCCACAGTTTAAAACGGGATATTATCAATACACTTTTGCTGATAATAAAAGTATTTTCAAATTTGACCACTGGACTCCCAATTTAAAAATTCCTGAATATTTAAAGAGAAATGATGAGGAAAATATCTGGTATTTCGACCACAACAGTGATAAGTTTTCTATGCAAAAAAATGTGAACGGGTTTAGCTTTGTTACTAACGACACGATACCGGTGATTAAATGGAAAATAAGCAACGAGAGCAGAGTTATTGCAGGGTTTAACTGCAGAAAAGCAGAAGGCATTATTAACGACAGTGTTTATGTATTTGCTTTTTATTCAGATGAAATTGTTATTCCCGGTGGGCCTTGCTCTATAAGCGGGTTGCCTGGCCTGGTTTTAGGTATGACGATTCCAAGAATGTACACGTCCTGGATTGCAACTAAAATAATGGTTAACAATGTTGCAGTTAACTCAATTAAACCAATTGAAGCAAAGAAAACGTTTACCTTAACATCTCTAAAATCCACCATCAATGAACGAATCAAAGATTGGTTCAGGTACGATGATTCAGCTGATGGTAAAAATTACCAGCAACAATTTATATGGAATGTAATGCTTTAAGAATGTTTAAATCACAAACCCATCAGGAATGATAGCGCCTTTTTTAATTACTACAATGCCGTCTTTTACTGCATATAAAGCATGATCTGTATCCGCTAAATGACTATCGCCGGTAATCGTAACATCGTTTCCAATGCGGCAGCTTTTATCAACAATGGCATATGAAATTTTGCAACGCTCTCCTATTCCATATTTAGGTATTCCTTTTTTAAAGGAGTCCGCCATTTCTGGAATGGTTTCGTAAAAATCACTTCCCATTACATAGGAGTTAAGTATCTCTGTATCCTTTCCTATTCTTGTTCTGATACCGATAACACTATTAGCAATTCTGGAAGCATTTATAATTGAACCTTCCGCAAGTATACTGCTTTCAATTTTCGTGTTATTAACCTTCATGGGCGGCAGCATGCGGGCACGACTGTAAATAGCTTTATTATTATCAAATAAATTAAAATGTGGTACCTCAAGCGTTAAAGCAAGGTTAGCTTCATAAAACGAATAAATGTTTCCAATGTCTGTCCAGTAACCATCATACTGATAGCTAATCACTTTTTGTTTTGCAATTGAATCAGGAATAATTTCCTTCCCAAAGTCAGTGGCATCTTTTTTATCTACCAATAGTTGACTAAATAAAAAATCACGGTTAAAAATATAAATACCCATGGAGGCAAGATATTTTCTGCCCTGTTTTTGCATTTCCTCGCCGGTATCACTAACCCATTCAGGCAATATCTCCTTGGCAGGCTTCTCTATAAAAGAAGTTATATGATTTTCAACATTTGATTTTAATATTCCAAATTCAGGCGCTTCTCTATCTCCAACAGGTATTGTTGCTATTGAAATATCTGCACCTTTATCAATATGATTCTGAAACATTTCTCTAAAATCCATTTGATATAACTGGTCGCCGCTTAAAATCAGCACATACTCAAAATCATTATTCTCCATATGCTTTAGCGATTGCCTCACAGCATCTGCGGTTCCCTGAAACCATCCAAGACTATCCGGTGTTTGCTCGGCGGCAAGTATATCTACAAATCCACTACTGAATGCACTAAATTGATAAGCATTTTTTATGTGTTTGTTTAGAGATGCTGAATTGTATTGCGTTAAAACAAACATTCTGTTTATATCTGAATTAATACAATTAGAAATTGGAATATCCACCAAACGATATTTACCGCCTATTGGAACTGCTGGTTTACTGCGGGTTGCTGTTAATGGATAAAGGCGACTACCTGCGCCACCACCAAGTATTACGGCTATTACAGATTTGCTTATCATAAAGGAGTTATTTTGATTGAATTGATTGATATAAATCTATGTATTTTTCTGCGCTGTTTTCCCAGCTATTGTCAATTTGCATAATCTGGTTTACTATTTCGGTCATTTTTTCTTTATCATCATTCAGCTCAACAGCACGATGTATAGAATAAGTAATATCCCAAACGGTGGCATGATTAAATCTTAATCCAAACCCACCCGGTTCTCCAAAATCTATTACGGTATCTTTTAAGCCGCCGGTACTTCGTACAATGGGTACAGTACCATAGCGAAGTGCATACATCTGGTTAAGTCCACAAGGTTCTACCCTGCTGGGCATTAATAAAAAATCGGCACCGGCATACATTTGATGCGCAAGTTTTTCATTGTAGCCAATTCTTGAATTATAATATCCGGCAAAATGACCATTGAGGTAACTTAATAGATCTTCTACGTTTCTATCGCCGCTTCCAAGTATAAGAAAATTCATTTTATTTCCTAATTGGCTAAGTGAATCGGTAATTGCCTGTGGTAATAGATCTGCGGCTTTTTCGCCCACCAGTCTTCCAATATAAATAAAGAGCGGAAGATTGGCATCAAGTCCGAATTCTTTACAAAGATTTTTTTTATTTAATTTTTTACCCGCTTCTGCATCTTTAACAGAAAAGTTATCGAGTATATAGGTATCCGTTTCCGGATCCCATACATTATTATCTATACCATTTAATATACCTGAACATTTTCCTCTTTCGTTAATAAACAACTGCTCAAGACCGTTAGCACTCACTGTAAGCTCTTCCATATAACTTGGGCTTACCGTGGTTACTCTGTCGGCACATTTTACTGCGCAGGCAAGCGGGTTAATCATGCTATCCCACTCCAGTAATCCCGATCTCCAGGAATCCCATGCCGGAATATAATTTGCATCATCCCAACTCATCCAGCCTTGGTACTGTGCATTGTGAATTGTTAAAACCGTAGGTATGGCAGCTAAGTGACGGTAGTCGTAACAGTTCCGCATCATAAAAGGAATTAGCCCTGTGTGATGATCGTGTACATGCACCACGTCGGGTCTGTGCTCCCATCGGGAAACCCAATCGACTACTGCTATTTGAAAGGCTGTGAAACGTTCAGTATCATCACTGTAACTGTAAACATTTTCACGATCGAGTAAACCATAAATATCTACACAATATAAATCGAAGTCTAGTTTGTTTGTTTTTTCTTTTATGATGGTATAATCAAAATAGGAATTCCCCATCATGATATTTCCTTTATGCTCTACGTTCCATTCGTTTTCCAATAAAAACTTTGTACGATGCATGGGTATTACTACTTTGGAAATATGCCCAAGTTGTTGCTGATATTTGGGAAGAGCTCCTACAACATCGGCAAGGCCGCCGACTTTGGCATACGGGTAACATTCTGCACTAACATGTAAAATTTCCATACAGCTTTTTTATTCCAGTTCAATTTAGCAATCATTTTGTTGCAAACCAATTTCAAACGAAATATTTTTCACAATGATTAATTTATTCTATTTTCAACCTCTAAAAAAACGATATGCCAACTGAACAAAGCGAACCGATT
The DNA here is from genome assembly GCA_038216775.1 of Chitinophagales bacterium. Classification (GTDB taxonomy): domain Bacteria; phylum Bacteroidota; class Bacteroidia; order Chitinophagales; family Chitinophagaceae; genus Ferruginibacter. The sequence continues at coordinate 916 of JBBQPX010000151.1, read as the reverse complement.
ACACCAATAGACAATCAATCTTTAAAAGAAACAAACTACGGTGCACTTGGTACACTGGTTACGGTATTCTTTTTCTGGGGTTTTATTGCAGCGGGTAACAGCGTATTCATTCCTTTCTGTAAACATTATTTTCATCTGGATCAATTTCAGAGCCAATTAATTGATTTTGCTTTTTATACAGCATACTATTTGGGTGCTTTGGTTTTGTTTGCCTATGGTGCATTTGGGGGTAAAGATCTTGTTGGCAAATGGGGATACAAAAAGAGTATTGTGTATGGCTTGCTTTTTTCTGCCTTGGGCGCTGCAGCAATGATTATTGCTGTTAATGCGAATACATTTTCCGGCATGTTGGTTGGTTTGTTTATTGTTGCTTTAGGATTTTCTTTACAGCAAACTGCCGCACAACCTTTCGCCATATCACTTGGCGATCCGGCAACGGGAACGAGTCGAGTAAATCTTGGAGGCGGTGTAAATTCCTTCGGCACTACCATTGGCCCTATCGTAGTTGCATTTGCATTATTTGGTACAACTGCGGCTATAACTGACGATAAAATAGCAGCGTTGAGTTTGAGTAAAGTGATTGTACTTTACACATGTGTTGGAGCATTATTTATTGGAGCAGCTGCATTATTTTATTTTTCCAAAAAAGTTCCTACTGGTATTTCTATTGAAAAAGTAGAAAGCGGATCAAAAGCGTTATATACTTTACTTATCATGACAGGACTTCTAATTATTATGTTTGTTCCGGTATTCAGTAGCTACAAAAGTAAAGATGCGCTTACGATAGTGTCAATTGAAAAAGTTAACAGCAAACAAAATAAAATTGCTGATTCCCTTTTGCAGACAAGTATAAAGTTTCCTGAAAATAAAGTAACAAAAACAAATGCTGCCCTTGATTCACTGGCTATTGCTTACG
>JBBQPX010000150.1:0-7083 GCA_038216775.1 Chitinophagales bacterium | reverse complement strand
CAGGCGTTAAGGTTAATTGATACAGCTAAAATTTAGACGATTTTGTTACTGTTTTTATTTAGAAGCAATCGCATTCAAAAACTGTAAACTTCCGGGCTCTGGCAGCAAACTGGTTAATTCTACATTTATTACGCTCAACCTGCAGCTGAAATAGCAAAACTAAAACCATATTTTAGTTAGTTGCTTTGTGAAAAATGATACCTGTTTAAATCAGCCTTAATAATGATCTCCATCAGTGAACTGATAAATGGAATTGGCTAAATTCGGGTAACCATATAAATTAAGGATGAACAGATTTTTTAAAATGCTGGTTATTGCAGTATTCCTTATTTCCTGTAAAAGCAAAGAGGAAAAAATAAATCCTGTAAGAGAAAATGTTACCGAGTCGGTATACGCCTCCGGCATTATAAAAAGCGGCGACCAATACCAGGTTTTTTCACCTGTAAACGGTTTGCTGCTTCGGCAATTGGTTACAGAGGGAGATACCATTAGTGCAGGGTTGCCCATATTTATAGTGTCAAACAGTACAGCTCAGTTGCAAATTGATAATGCAGCACTTGCATCTGCCAATGCCGAACCGGCAAACAATATCAACAAACTAAATGAGTTGCAGGCAGGCGTTAGTCAGGCTAACAGTAAAATGAAGAATGATGCGCTGTTACTGCAAAAACAAAAAAATCTTTGGGCAGAAGATATTGGCACACGTAATGAACTGGAGCAACGTGAGTTGGCTTATAAAGCGAGCAAGGATGCTTATAATGCAGCAATATCAAGATATAAAGACCTGCAGCGGCAAATTGATTTTATGTCAATGCAGGCTAAAAATAATCTAAAGATCAGTAAAACCCAGGCTTCAGATTTTACTATTAACAGTAAGATTACGGGTAAAGTATATAGCGTTTTAAAAAAGCCTGGCGAAATGGTAAATACCCAAACACCGATAGCTGTTATTGGCGGTACAAAAAGTTTCATTATTGAATTGCAGGTAGATGAATATGACCTGGTAAGAATTAAGCCGGGGCAGAAAGTTATTGTGCGTATGGATAGTTATAAAAACAAAAGTTTTGAGGCCATCATTTCCCGTATAATTCCTTATATGAATGAGCGCACCCGTACTTTTACAGCTGAAGCTGTTTTTACTTCTCTGCCGGAAGTGCTTTATCCCAATTTATCGGTAGAAGCAAATATCATTATCCAAACAAAGGAGAATACACTTACTATTCCGAGAGATTACCTTAACAGCGATTCAACTGTTTTACTGGAAGGTAAAAAAAAGAAAAAGGTACAAACCGGATTGATGGATTACCAGAAAGTGGAAATTGTTAGTGGCTTGGAGGTTTCTGATGTCATCTTTAAACCAGGCCAATGAATTATAAACTGATACTAAATATTGCCCGTTCATTATTACTGGCACGTTGGAAACAAACCCTTATTGCAGCCATTGGTGTAACTTTTAGTATTACGATGTTTATTGCGTTACTTGGTTTTATGAGCGGGTTAAATACGCTCCTTGATGGGTTGGTGTTAAATCGTACAGCCCATGTAAGGCTCTTTAACGACATTAAACCGAGCATGGAACAACCAATTATGCTTGACTCTGCATATAAAAACAGTTATCCATTTATTCATTCAGTAAAATCTGCAAACAGCAGGCAGGATATTTATAACGGCACACAAATTCTTGAAGCGATTAAAAAAGACAACAGGGTAGAAGGAGTAACTCCAAAGCTGCTTACACAGGTTTTTTTTAATGATGGAACTGTGGAGATAACAGGTGTTGTAAATGGTATTGATGCCATTATGCAAAGCAAACTGTTTCATTTTGGAGATTATGTGGTTGCTGGCGATATTAATGGACTCACTAACATTTCTAATAGCATTATTTTAGGTAAACAACTGGCAGAAAAACTGCAGTTGAATATTGGAGATAATGTGCAGGTAGTAACGATTAATGGCGATAGATTTTCGTTAAAGGTTTTGGGCTTTTATAAATCCGGAATTCAGGATTATGATAAAACCCAAGCTTTTGCTTCGTTGGCTACTGCCCAAAAATTGCTAAATAAACCCGAAAATTATTATACCGAATTATTAGTAAAATTACATGACCTTAACCAGGCGCCAGCCATAGCAAAAGAGTATGCGAAGAAATTTGGAACTCAATCAGAAGATATTCAAACCGCTAATGCACAGTTTGAAACCGGCAGTTTTGTAAGAACACTAATATCATATGCTGTTGGTATTACCTTGTTGATTGTTGCAGGTTTCGGTATTTACAATATCCTAAATATGCTTATTTATGAAAAGATGGATAGCATTGCTATTTTAAAAGCTACAGGTTTTGCAGGTAGAGATGTTAAAGCTATTTTTCTTTTTATTTCGTTGAGCATTGGTATAGTTGGCGGGCTGCTTGGTCTGCTGTTTGGTTTTATTGCATCACTTGCTATTGATCAGATTCCATTTAATACAGAATCGCTACCTGCAATTAATACCTACCCGGTAGATTATAATCCGGCGTTTTATTTGATTGCAGCAGTATTCTCATTAGTTACTACTTTTTTTGCCGGGTTATTTCCTGCAAGAAAAGCAAGTAAAGTAGATCCCGTAGTTATTATTCGGGGAAAATAAAAAAATATGAAAATTATTCTGGAAGCCAGACATATCAATAAATATTTTGGAAGCCCTAAAAAGGTGAAGGTACTTAGCGATATTAATTTTACAATTAATAGCGGAGAGTTTGTAACAGTTATTGGTAAATCAGGATGCGGAAAATCTACGTTATTGTATATTCTGTCAACCATGGATACCGATCATGAAGGCAGCCTGCTGATAGATGGAGAACCTTTGGATACAAAGAAAGAGTGGGAGCTGGCAAAGATTAGAAATGAAAAGATTGGTTTTATTTTTCAGTTTCACTACCTGCTAAACGAGTTTACTGTGTTGGAGAATGTAATGTTGCCTGGTTTAAAATTGGGGAAATTTCCTGCAGCAGAAATTAAGAAACAGGCCATGGAAAAACTGGATATGCTTGGCATTACAGATTTGGCTAATAGCAGAGCAAACAAAATTTCTGGTGGTGAAAAACAGCGTGTAGCCATTGCACGTGCATTAATTAATAATCCGGATATTATTATGGGAGATGAACCAACCGGCAACCTCGATAAAAAAAACAGGGAAATTGTATTTGATATCTTTACAAAACTGACTACAGAATTTAACCAAACCCTGTTGATTGTAACTCATGATGAAAGTATGGCTAAAATTTCGGACAGAATTATAGAGATGGAAGATGGAAAAATTATTAGTTAGGGCTCTGCAGAATCTTCCAAGCAAAACTTATTTGTGTATGCTGAAATCACGGCGCAGAAAAGATACCTAAATCTACATACGTTTATTGCTAAACCTTCAGAGAAAAATAATTTATAAAAAAGTTTCAAATCGTTCAAAATGGCAAGTATATCCATTTGGAGTTCTAACCAAATAATCCTGGTGTTCAGGTTCTGCAGGCCAAAACGGACTCATAGGTTCTAAAGTAGTTACAACTTTGCCGCTCCATCTTTTGGAGTCATCAACAATTTTAATAACTTCTTCAGCTGTTTTTCTTTCTTCTTCATCCTGTATAAAAATGGCTGAACGATAACTCGATCCTCTGTCATTGCCCTGCCTGTCAACCGTTGATGGATCGTGAATTCTAAAAAAAAAGTCGAGAATTTCTCTGAAACTTGTTTTTGCGGGGTCATAAGTCAATTCAATTCCTTCGGCATGGCCGGGATGATTACGATAGGTTGGCTTTTCATTTTCGCCGCCAATGTATCCCACCTCTGTATCAATTATTCCGGGGCGTACTCTGAATAAATCTTCCATTCCCCAAAAACAGCCACCTGCTATATATGCTTTTTTATAATTTTCCATGCTATGTCGTTTTAAAATAAGTTGCGTATTCGTTTTGTATCATTTGCAATTTAGGATGAATGTACCTTTCGCAAAAAATACTTCCATTGTTTTTTAAATAATAATTCTGTTGCTCCACGGAGTTTAACTTAAACTCATTAAATATAACAGCTTTGGTAATAATTTGTTCATGAAAATCAATTTGCAGTTCAGCAATCAGCTGCGCAGCTTCGTTTATTTTTTCATTAAAAACATATACCGCTGAACGGTACTTTTTACGAAAGCTATGGTTTTTTGTTGCTGCATGGGTATGTAAGTGTACAGCAATTAAAATTTTTAAAGGAATAATAGCAGGGTTGTAATACACAATCACAGCTTCAGAAAATGTATCATCTGGACCTGTGGAACTAATCCAGCCCTGTTCTACTTTTTCAACGCCTCTTAAGCATTGAAAGTACGCCTCTGTACACCAATGACATCCTCCGCCGAAACCAATTTTCTGCAAAATCATGCGCTGTTAATAATTAATTTTCAAGTTACGGCATATACGATGATTTGGTTTGTAAACTTTACCATCTCATAACAAAAAATTCCCTGTGATTAATGCGGAGGAAGCTGGTAAAACATGGTTTGCATAGCTGTCGCTGTATCAACAATTTATTTAGCTGGAACCTGATGTTTTTTACACGCATGCTTCTCTTTGTTGCTGATTGTTAGTGCTGCTTTACCATCTGCACAAACACCCACAAAGGCAGTCAGTTGTCTGCGGCTAAGGGGATACCAACGTCGGCGTAATTTTTAAGTAAATTATAGAATTTTGGCACCTTTGTCATTCTTTTAGGAGATAGATTTCCCGGCAACAATGCCCACACCAAACCCGATAGTAGCGACAGTATTATCAGTAATTAGTTTCATTAGCTTTTAACACTCTCAATAGATTTCCGCCAAGAACTTTTTTAATATCCTTTTTGCTATACCCTTTTTCCAGTAAGGCTTTTGTTATTAGCGGATAACATGAAACATCATCTAACCCCATTGGTGTAAATTCAATTCCGTCAAAGTCAGAACCAAGTCCCACATAGTCCACCCCAACTAATTTTATTACATACTCAATGTGGTCAATTAATGCGGATAATGGGGGTCGTATCGCCTCCACTTCGGCACTGTATTTCGAGCACAAAACCCCTCCTGCTATCCAATCACTCATTCCGGCTTTCATCATCGTTTCATATTCTGTGGCATGAACAGCTAAAAACTTATCCAGTTTTGCCTCAGCAGTACTATCAATAAATAGCGGATAGAAGTTAATTTGTACCACACCACCGTTTTTTGCAATAGCTCTTATCTGATCGTCTTTAAGATTTCGCCTGTGTGGCATAAGATTATATACCGAACTATGTGACGCAATAACTGGCTTGGTACTTGAGTTAATCACATCCCAAAATGTTTGTTCACCCACATGGCTTACATCAATCATCATCCCTATTTTATTCATATGCATTATAACCTGCTTTCCAAAATCATTTAATCCTTTAGGTGATGTAAAAGCGGGGTTGGTTTCATCTGCCGCACTTGAAGCCCACTTCGTGGAGTTATTCCAGGTAAGGGTCATGTAGCGGGCACCTCGACTGTATAGTGTATCCAGTTTTGTTAAATCATCTTCTATCTGATGTCCACCTTCAATGCCGAACATAGCCGCAATTTTATTACCGTTTACTGCTTTCATCACTTGCTTAACAGTAGCAACTTTTACTATTTTGTCAGGGTTGCGATTTACTACGGCATCTAGGGTATCCATTTGCCTCATAGCATAGGCAAACGGATTAAGGCGATTTCCATCACTCCAAATGGAGAAAAACTGTAAGTCCATTCCACCTTTTTTCCATCGTTTTAAATCACTCTGTGTTTTACCAAGCAAATCCTCATCAAGTATATATCCTGTTTCAAGTATTTTAGATAAAATGTCATTATGAGTATCTACCAATATAGCCTTACTATGTACTGTTTGATACGATTGAGCATTAATATTTAATGTTAATATACACAGTAATATTCCTGATAGAATTTTCATTCTTTATGTTTTTTGAATTATTTATTTCTATTTCTCTGTTAAGGTAAGTTGCTACTAACGTGAGTTTGCGAAAAAACGCTCACTGCTTTTCAAATATACACGCTATTTTAATAGCGTTAAAAGCTGATAGAATTTAATTGAAATTATTGCGTGAATTATATAACTGGAAGCTGTCGCCACCAAACTTACAACGAAGAAGTTTTAGCGCTCTCATTCGTTATTGGTCGAAGGACAGATGCCGGGAATGTACCAACCTGTGGCGACAAAAAGCGTCAGAGACAATGCACTCACCTACGGCGGCAAGCAAAAGAGGAACACAAAGTTCGGCGGAGCGGTTTTAGCATTCTGATTCGGCGTTGATCAAAGACCAACGCCGGTAATCTACATAAATACGCCGACAAGACAATATAACCTCCGAGTGCCCGTATTTTGCCAAACCTTTTATAAGCCGCTTTTTTGTCAATTATTATAAGCCCTAAAATTGCAAAGGAGGTCCAACTACTTTCATGTCATGGTCAGCAAATATTTTAGCTCCTTGTTCTGGTGTTGGTGGAGAAGTAAGCTTGCCAATTGACCTAAAAAAATCCTCCATTTTTCCTGAAGGCTGAAAAAGAAAAAACATTTTTCCGTTGTCTGTTAATTGCGCAAAAGCATGAGGAACTGTTCTTGGTAAAAAAATTGTGTCACCTGCTTTTAGATTATGCCTGTCTTCGCCAACTTGAAAGAGATACTCACCCTGAATAATAAAAAATATCTCATCTTGATGCGGATGAATATGCAATGGTGGTCCACCTTTTTCATTTCCTGTATATTCAAAAACTGTTAAGTCGCCGTTTGTGTCCTTTTGGGAAACCTTAATGTCGTTAGGACTTTTGCCGCCAATTAATGTCTTCTCGTTAAACCTACTTTCTGTAGCTTTTATAACAAAGCCTTTGTTAGGTCGCTTTGTTTTTTGTGCTTCAACATTTTGTCCAATCAAGAGGGCAGGAATTGCTGCAGCGGTGGTCAATAAAAATTTTTTTCTTTCCATACTTGTATTGTTTAAATTGTACAATACAAATATCAACTGATTGAAAAGTAGTTTGCTGGTAAAAAAACGACATTTTAATAAGTGTCCGATTCTC
>JBBQPX010000149.1:0-7096 GCA_038216775.1 Chitinophagales bacterium | reverse complement strand
CGCATAGATCACATGCGTAGATTAAGAGAATTACAGGATAAAACAAAAGGCTTCAATACTTTTATTCCCTTAAAATTTCGCAATGGCGATAATGCCATGAGCAACGTACCTGAATCGGTAACTACAGAAGATATGCGGCTTTATGCAATTGCCAGAATTTATTTAGATAACTTTCCTCATTTGAAGGCATATTGGCCAATGCTTGGCCGACAAAATGCTCAATTGAGTTTATCATTTGGCGTAAATGATATTGATGGCACTATTGATGACTCAACCAAAATATACAGCATGGCTGGCAGCGAAGAACAAACGCCTGCCATGAGCACAGAAGAATTGGTTACATTAATTAAACAGGTAAAACGCACTCCTGTTGAACGTGATACTTTATACAATGTGGTGAAGGATTATAGCGATGTTGATTTTAAAACTTTTGACGCTTCTTTGAATTAATCCTGATTACTGCTCAAAATATAAATGATCATGATTGCTGCATTTAGGATTAAATGCTGCTTGGCAATACGGGCATGCGTAGCCACAGTTTTTATAGTCTGTAATGGTGAGTTGCTGTTTACACTTTCCACATAAAATAGCAGTTGTTTCAAACTCATCTTTATTCCAAACTGTTGCGTTGTGCCCGGCTTCTTCTTTGTGGCAATAATAGCAGGGATAGTAGGTATTGCAGCACTTAAATTTAATGGCAATTATATCCAATGGCGAGTGATAATGAACACAGCGTGTTTCATCATCTATTTGCTTGCCTTTTACAGTTATGTTCATAAAAAAAGTAGTAATTAAACCGAGAGATTAAATTACTACTATTTTGTTTAGCTAGATATGAAAATCAATTAATTCTTAGTAATCAATTGGTTGTTGTTATACATTCCAACAGCCACTAATATTTTTTTTGATTTAGGTGATATTTTTGATTTACTATTAAAAAATTCCAATGCCTTAGCATCATCTTTCAACATAGCTTTAAGTGCTTCTTTAGAGTAGGCAATAATGTATCCATCATTACCATTTTGCAAAAAATATTCTTCAACAGCGTTTGCGCCGTTAAAGTATTTGCGTGTGTACACATTAACTTTGCCAGATACCACTTTTACTGCAAAACCAGGTAATGTTTCAACGGCTACATGGCTATCTTTTTTGCTGGTTAAAACTTTAGATGCTACAGCATAAAGGCCATTATCCTGATACGCCATGATATCTTTTGGGTTAATAACCACGTTATTATCTGCTAATAAATGCGGCGTTGTTAAAACACCGGTGATTAATTTCAAACTTTTATATTGCTTTATACTACCATCATTCAACTGCACATAATTACTGGCTGATGCTTCTTCTGTATTTACAATTTCCGGCTTTTGATTACTGATGGCATTTTTGCCTACTGAACATGCGTTTAAGGAGCACATAATACTGCATGCTGCAGCAACATATATGTTTGCTTTTTTCATAGGGTTGGGTGTTTTGCACATTAACGAAAAAAGTAAATATTTTATTATGTAACTATAACAATAAATTTGCTTTTGGTATTTAAGCCTTACATAACTTATTTAAATGTGCAGATTTACTGGTTAACAAACAGCACAATAACAAGCGCAAATGCAACAATCAGAAGTGTAAGGCAACTTACAGCCAGGTATGTGATAGTTTTCATGATATTGATTTTTATTGATGAGCATACATAAACACAGATTTTGTATTTGAAATCCAGATTAAAAAATGTAGTTATAAATTAAGAACATCAAAAACATGAAAAAATTGCCTTGGCAGTTAACTAAACTATAGAAATTAAAATGAAAGAAATTTTCGCAGAAAGTATCTATATTGTAAATAAATTACAAAAACATGAAACATACTAAAGTTTTGTTACTTGCATGTAGCATTGCATTTGCAACTGTTATCTCTTGCAAAACAGTAGGCCGCATTGCAGCTAAATACTGGCTAAATAGAGAAATAAAGGAGTTTGTAACCAATTGTGAAGATAAAGCAGGCCGTATAATTGGAAGCGAAAATGCGCAGAAATATTGCGATTGTGCTGTTGATAAAGTTGCTGAACAATATCATAACTACCAGGATGCAAAAAAGATTTCTATTATGGAAGTTGTTGATTTTATTAACAAGTGTAAATAACAGCTGGCAAAGCGGGAACACTGTAAATTCTTTTGGCTTTATTGGTAAATTTTTGTAATTTAAGACCTACAATATTTCTTAACTTAAAAATTTATTTATGCCAATTGTAAAAGTAATAGAAGTTATAGCTTCTTCAACTAAAAGTATTGATGATGCAGTACATAATGCTGTTGCAGAGTGTTCTAAAACTATACGCAACATTGATTCTGTTTACGTAAAAGATATTAAAGCCCATGTAAAAGATGGAAAAGTAAGTTCCTTTGGTATTATTTGCAAAGTTTCATTTCGGTTGGATGAGTAATTCTCAAATAATAGTTATAAAAATGCCCCCCAATTTATCGGGAGGCATTTTTTATACCCAAAAATTATAAACTAGTTTTTAACAACCACGTCAATTATTTGTCTTTTATCCTGTCCCTCCCACCGATAACGTACCGTGTAAAGTTTTGCATAGTTAGATTTTAAACGATAAGGTATTTTTAAAGTATAATTTACTGTGTTATTCTCCAAAGCTCCCTTTACCTTTTTTAAAAGCTGGTCTGTAATTTTCACTTCATTTAAATCGCTGTCGTAAACCCAAAACGTTTCTTTGCCCTGAAACATTTCTGACAAACTTGAACCCTCAATATTGGAAATATCCATACTCGTGTAGGCCATTTTTGGTGCTACTTTAATGGTAGTATCAACTTGCACAGACATATTTTTTGCCTGCAACCCATTGATAAATCCATTTACGCCATCATTAGCTTTTATACTTTTAACAGTTTTAGAAACCTGCAATATTTCACCGGGTCGGGCAAATGTAACCGGTATTTCCAGCCGTAACTGGTTTTTGCCTTTAGCATCAAACAATCTTAGTTTTAAAATACCATTCAAGTTATTTTTGACAATATCGGCACCAATACCAAACTTAATACTAAAGTTTTTTAACTGGTTTGCATAAAAGCCGTTTGCATAGTTTTTTATAAGTAAATCCGGATTTTTAATCAATACCTCTCCCCGTGGAGATAATACAGTTAACTCTGCGCCTGCATACATTGTTTTATTGTTAGGCGCTTGTACAAACCCAGCCAATTGATCAAGATTTATTTCTATTTCCTTATTTAATGGTACGCGGTTACTTAGCAATTGAGAACCATCAATTTTTAACTGTATAGTTTTAGCTGTAATTCCTTCAAAAAAGAATTTCATGCCAGACAATGGTATAATACCATTTTGAGCATGACTCTTATTTATGAGCGCAGAAGAAAAAAAGAAAATAAATAAAAGGGCTTTTGCAATTGGCGAAGGATTTTTCATTCTTTAGAGGTTATTAATTTTATGAATTTGTGAGCATATATTTATAGTGCTGATAACAATCAAATTAGTAACGAATGCTGCCATAAATTATTACTATTTGTGGAGAACATAGTCAAATTTGATGCCGCATCAATCCACTTATATTAAAACATCGTTAAAATGCACCAATTATACCAAAACGCAATAAGTTAGTTAACCGAATATTTTTTAGGTAACAACTGAAGTTGATCAAGCAACCCTGCTATTACCCCTTTTTTCGCATCCATATTTCGTATTTCCAAAATCTGATTTCCCTTTAAAACAATTTCTACAGAAGTTACTACCGAATTAATTTTTTTGCGTGTGGGCTTCATAGATTTCCAGCCTTTCATTAAAGAAGGAATTGTTTTAGTATGCGTACCGGTAATTTTAACATTCGCCTTAAAAGTTTCGCCATCCGTAGTTAAATCAACAATGGTAAATTTAGCATCGGGCATTCCTTCTTTAATACGCCGGTAAACCTCTATAAATTCATTTCCTTTAACAGATTTTTTTAAAATCATGGACGAAAAATTTCCTGTGAGGCAATCTTGCGCCTGCTCCATATTTTCCTTTTCAATAGCATCAAATAAATCCTGAATTACATCGTACTCCTGAAAGTTCATTACGTTCATCATATATTATAAAATTTCATTAAAAAATTGGGACTTAGTATCCCGAAGTAACTTAATTTACGAAAAAAGATTAGAACAGCCTAAAAAAATGACTGGCGAGCATCTACCGCAATGTTTAGAACAACTAGAAGCAGCTTAATTTTTTATGAAAGAATTCGCCATAAAATAATTAAAACTTTAATTTACATCTGCTTAGTATATTTTTTAAGATTACTTACCGGTTAAAATTTGTAGATTGTTTTATGAATTGGAAATTAATAGCGCTTATACTTTTATGTTCATCATTTACAACATTTGCACAGAAACAACAGGTTGATAGCCTGAAGAATCGCTTATCAACAGAAGCGATTGACAGCAATAAGGTAAATCTGATGTGTGAGATAGCACTTGCCTTACGCACAAATGAGCCCGAAAAAGCTTTAAAAATATCCAGTGAAGCGCTTCTGCTTGCAAAAAACATTAAATACATCGATGGCCAGTCAAGGAGTTTAGGTACCATGGCTATTATCTTCAGATTACTCGGCAACTTTCCGCTTGCGCTTGAGTATAATTTGAAAAGATTAAAACTGGTTGAAAATACAGCCAACCAGGAGAAATTGGCTGGCGTACTCACGAATATAGCAGTTGTTTACACTAACCAGGAGCAATATAAAAATGCACTAGCTTACTACTACAAGGCCGATTCAATTATTAGCCATCTGGAAAATATTGATGGCACAAAATACATAATCGCATTAAACATAGGAGATGCTTATGATAAGCTTAATGTAAATGATTCTGCCTTTAGCTATTTTACTAAATCACTTAATATTGCTCGGCAATTAAAAAACAATTATTACGAAGGCATTTCCATGGTTGGCTTAGGTAATAACTATTTAAAAACTGAACAATATATTTTATCGATGGCTAATTATAAAAGCAGTATTGTTTATTTAAAACAGGCAGAAGATGACGACCTGCTTTGTGAAGCTTATCTCGGCCTTGCAAACCTCTTTAAAAAACTCAATCAAAAAGATTCGGCTTTGTTGTATTCACGGCAATCGTTTCAACTTGCAAAAAAAGATGGATTTTTACCAAGGCACCTTGAAGCTGCGCAATTTTTAACGGAACATTTTAAAAACGAAAAAAATATAGACAGTTCATTTTTATACCTGAATTATGTGCAGGATTTGAATGACAGTATAAATAGTAAAAGTAGAATAAGAGAATCGCAGGTACTTTCAAGTAACGAGCAGTCCCGGCAGCTGGAAATTGCAGAAAATTTAGCTATCGCCAAAAAAGAAAGAAAACAGCAATTGCAAATGTTGTTCATTGCTATATTCATTCCTGGCTTTTTTATTTTAACCCTTTTATTAAGCAGAATAAAACTGCATGTAAGGTTTATTAAAATATCAGGTGTATTATCCTTGCTTATTTTATTTGAATACTTAACATTGCTTCTGCATCCATACGTATCAGAGATTACTCATCATACGCCGATTTATGAAATGCTGATATTTGTTTCATTTGCAGCCATTCTCATTCCAACACATCACCGTTTAGAACACTGGCTGATGCACTGGTTAACAAAAAACCGGCCTACGGTAGCCGGTGATAAAATTGCATTGAAAAGAGTAAAAATAATTAAGAAAATTACTTAGGTGGAACATCAGTAACAGGAGCTACACTTCCAGGCATTTTCACCATGGTATCAATTGTATCTTTAACCGGTGGTGCTGGTGTAACAATAACAGTTTTTTCAGGTTCTTTTTCTGTAGTGTTATTGCAAGCTGCCACAGCTAGCGTTAACATTACAGCACCGCCAAGAATAAATTGCAGTTTAGTTTTGTTTTGTTTAATCATATTTTATGTTTTAGAACATAAGTTTACAATTAATATTTCAAATTATCAAATTAGTTGCAAAGTATATTGGATGTTTTTACCTTACACACAAAAATGATTCATACATGAAAAAGAAACTTATATTAACAGCTACTCTTTTTTTAATTGTTTCAATACTTCATGCCCAAACCATTTTTGAGTTTTCATTTCAGTATCCTGCAACAACTTCAGGTATTAATTACAAGCTTCTCTTTATCGACAATAACGATGGAACGGGTAAGGTAAGGCTGAAATTTACCACAGCAGATTTTACTGATACTGTTATTGCAGATTATAACGTAAAAGAACAAGTAGTAGAAAATACAAGTGTTTGTAATTTGGGAGACCGCTTATATTACAAATTACAAAACCCAGGCTTTATTGATAGCAAAAATCCCGGAGTAAATCTTCCGCAAAATTTATGGTTTACAAAAGAAGATAGTTCAGGCTTATATATTCCTGCAGGCGTAAGCGACTCTAGTGCTTCGTGCAAAACTGAATTGATAAAATTTAATACAATCACAAACATTGATCAACCAAAACTCACTAAGGATTTTGTACTTGGTTATTTTAAAAATTACGAACCTTTTTACAGAAGCCTGTTTGTAACCAATAATTCCAAAGCATTAACAATAACAGAACAAAACATTAAACTTTATTTACTGTTTGTTGCCAATGTAACCGATAAAAAAATTGGCGTTGGCGACAGAAAGAACATGAACGAGGCCATTAGTTTTTTTGGCAAAGTGAAAGAATTTTTGGGTATAAGTGAATTTATTTACGACACACTAACCGGGGCAAATTTTAATAAACAAACAGTTTTAAATAAAATAAATAATTTAACACCAGGCCCCAACGACATTGTTGTTTTCTACTACAGCGGCCATGGCTTCAGGCAACCTAAAGATGGCAGAGCAGGGCCATACATTGATTTGCGTGATTTAGTGCTCGATAAAAATAAAAAATATCTTGATAACTCATTAAGTACCGAAGATATATCAGTAATGATACGCAATAAGGGAGCAAGGCTGAATCTGATTATCAGCGAAAGCTGTAATGATAATGTAACAAGTACTAACCCTATTGTGCAAGAGCCTCCAACTTCAGGCAAAAAAGGAGGGTTTGGTATAAACTGGAGCACTAAA
>JBBQPX010000148.1:0-7105 GCA_038216775.1 Chitinophagales bacterium | reverse complement strand
GCAGATGTGCCTGCCGAAGAAAAGAACAGGCTTGGGCTTACCGAAAAAATGATACGGTTAAGCGTGGGGATAGAGAATTATAAAGATATTATCTGGGACTTAGAAAAGGCCCTGGATAAAATTCCGAGCTAGCTGGCTACTTTATCTACAGCCTCGGATTTATTATTGAATTAAATAATCTGTAAATATTATTTTAAATGAGCAAAAGCATATCTTTTTCTGTAATCCTACTGTTGCTGGTTATAAGCAGTCAGGCGCAGGTACAAAACAACAAAATACCTTTTGTTTTACGACTTGAGTCAGTGGAAATAAATAATTTTCCTGCCTTACAATCGTTTTCATACGCAACCTGGCAGGGAAAATGGTTATTGATTGGCGGAAGAAAAGACGGACTGCATCGAAGGCAACCTTGGGCAAGCTTTAATGAAGAAGGACAGAACAGTTTTTTATACGTTGTTGACCCTGGAAAAAACAAGGTGTGGAAAAAGTCTTTAAAAGACTTGCCGGTAAATATTGCAGAGCAACTGCAAAGTACAAACTTGCAATTTTTTCAAATTGAAAACCGGTTGATTTTAACCGGAGGTTACGGATATAGAAAAAGTAAAAGCGACTATATTACACATCCTTACATAACGCTGATTAAAGTTGACGATCTCATTAATTCCATTATTGAAAATAAGGATATTGTTAATGCCTTTACTCAAATTGAAGATGCAAGAATGGCGGTAACCGGTGGAAGGATGGCAAGAACCGGGGATACTGTTTTATTAGTTGGCGGTCAGCGTTTTGATGGCATGTACAATCCTCATGGTCCAGATCATGGCCCTGGCTTTACGCAGAAATATACAAATGAAATAAGAAAGTTCATTATTTCTTATAAAGATAATCTGCCATCAATTTCTTACTATTCTGCAATACAAGACAGTATTAACCTGCATCGCAGAGATTATAATTTAGTGCCTCAAATATTTCCGGATGGAGAAAGTGGTTATACTATTTTCTCGGGAGTATTTCAGTACAATGCTGATATACCCTTTACCAATGCTGTTGATATTCTAAACGGATATTACAAAGTTAAAAATGAATTTGTTCAAAAACTGAATCATTACCATTGTGCGGTTATGCCTTTATATGGAGGAAGCAGTGCTGATATGTACACGGTTTTTTTTGGAGGTATTGCTCAACATTTTGCTGATAGCGTTGCTAACGTTCAGCAAATTGCAGATGTGCCTTTTACAAAAACAATTGGTATAGTAACCAGAAATAAGAAAACGTTTGAAGAAAGCTATTTAACAATAGAAATGCCTGGTTATTTAGGTGCTGCTGCTGAATTTATATTTAACCCTGCTGTAAAGATGTATAAAGAAGGCATTGCTGATATTGACGCTCTTGGTAAAAATGATGAAGTATTAATTGGTTATATCGTTGGAGGTATTAACAGCACAGGTAAAAATATATTTCTATCAAATACCGGAAAAGAAAGTAGTGCACAAAGCAGTATAATCAAAGTGTATTTGACCATGAAAAATAATTAATGAACAAGTGGTTGTAAGTTTTGTTTTATTACCAAAGTATATTTCTAACATAAATAAATAAGAATGATAAATAAAAATGCAATAGGACTTGATAAGGATAAGTCGGAAAAACTGGCAAAAAAACTAAATAAACTCTTAGCGAATTATTCAATCTTTTATCAAAATACCCGTGGTTTTCACTGGAATATCAAGGGTGAAAAATTCTTTGAACTGCATGTTAAATTCGAAGAATTATATAACGACTTGTTGCTGAAAGTGGATGAAGTGGCAGAGCGGATATTAACATTAGGCTATACTCCGGAACATAATTATTCTGCCTACACTAAAACGTCGACAATTACAGAAAGTCCTAAAATAACAGATGGAATTAAAGCCGTAGAATATATACTGGAGTCGTTTAAAACCGTCATTTTACTTCAAAGAGAAATACTTGCACTTTCTGGAGTTGCTAATGATGAGGGCACAAATGCACTGATGAGTGATTATATCCGAATGCAGGAAAAGCTGGTTTGGATGTACTCTTCTTTCTTAAAAAAATAAGCTGAAAAATCCATATATAAAAAGGCATCCATTAAATGTGGGTGCTTTTTTATGTAACCTTTGTAACAAACAAAGCCATGCAGGAGAATTATATTTGCAATACAAAATACGTAACATGAAACAAACAATATTTACGAATTGGAATTTTATGCGGTTTTTGAGGTTAGGCCTCGGACTAGCAGTTTTAGTGCAAGCTGCGATGGCAAAAGATGTAACCTTTGTTATTTTAGGTTTATTATTTACTGCAATGCCGGTATTTAATATTGGTTGCTGTGGTGCTAACGGGTGCTATGTGCCTCAAACAAAAAAGGAAGAAAACACAAAAGATATCAGCTATGAAGAAGTGGTTTAATAATAACAAATTGTATTTGATTGGCGCTCTTGTGGGCGCTGTGGCCGGTTATTTTTATTGGCAACAGGTAGGCTGTGCATCAGGCACCTGCATGATTACTTCCAAGCCAATAAACAGTACCCTATATGGAGCTTTAATGGGAGGCTTGCTGTTTGGAATTTTTAAAAAAGATCCCAAAAAACATATTGTAAACGAAGAAGAAAATAATCATCATGACATTTAACGAAATTATACAATCAGATAAACTTGCTCTGGTAGATTTTTCTGCCGAGTGGTGCGGCCCATGCAAAATGATGGCACCCATATTAAAGGATGTAAAAAAAGAAATGGGTGATGCTATTACCATCATTAAAGTTGATGTGGACCAAAGCCCGCAGGCAGCACAGCAATATCAGGTGCAGGGTGTGCCTACTTTAATACTATTTAAAAATGGCAAGCAGCTTTGGAGGCAAAGTGGCGTAGTAAATAAATCGGGATTGGTAGGTGTAATTAAAAAATTCACTGTTTAGCATTTGTAACAAAAGTAGCGTTGCAGCAATTTCAGTTAACGGAGATTTGCATCACAAACAAAAAATAATAACATGAACAATAATCAAAAGACAATAATCGACGTAAGAACGCCACAGGAATTTACAGATGGTCATGTACCAGGCACAATCAATATTCCATTAAATGAAGTTGCGCAACGCCTGGATGAAATAAAAGCACTGCCTCAACCCATCACATTAATTTGTGCCAGTGGTAACCGCAGCGGGCAGGCAACAACTTTTTTAAAAGGCTGTGGCGTTAATTGCGAAAACGGCGGAAGCTGGCTCAATATTAAATCTGATTTACAAACAGCATAAATTTTATAATTAATGTTACAAGCGATAAAAAATTTACTAGGATTAGGACCTAAAGTTGATTACAAAGAGCTGTTGCAAAGCGGTGCTGTTATAATAGACGTTAGGTCGAAAGGCGAATATCAGGGCGGGCATATTAAAGGTTCGTTAAACATTCCTTTAGATACTTTATCTAGCAATATTGCTAAATTAAAGAAAGAAAAGCCAGTCATTACCTGCTGCGCTTCCGGTATGAGAAGCGCTTCTGCAAAAAGCATTTTAAAATCAAAAGGTTTTGAGGCCTATAATGGCGGAGGCTGGATGACCCTGCGCAACAGAATCAGCTAATCTTTTATTGTTTTATTTTCCTTCAAAAATTTAATTAATCGTAATGGTACGAAAGTTGTTTTTCGAAGCCCAAGGGCTTCGCTATAATTCTATTGCCCATATTAAAAATAGAAAATCACATAACCTGCATATAAAATTGCAACTGATATTTCTGTTTGCCACAATAATGCTGTTATTGGTAAGTAATAACATACAAGCGCAAACAAACAGCCAGCCATTAAAGCTTGAAGATGCAATACAGGCGGCTATTACAAAAAACAGGCAGGTTATATTGGCGTCAGTCGATGAAAAAATTGCGCTTTCCAATTATAAACAAACAGAGGCAATTTATTTACCACAAGTGGGATTATCTTATACTTCGCTTAACAGCAATAATCCACTTAATGCATTTGGGTTTAAGTTACAGCAGCGGTCTATTTCGCAAAGCGATTTTAATCCTGATTTTTTAAATAACCCTTCAACTACATCAGATTTTAGTACAATGCTTGAACTGCAGCAGCCTATTATAAATATGGATATGCTGTATAAAAGAAAAGCGGCAGCAAAGCAAACGGAGCTGTATCAATTTAAAACACAACGCACCAAAGAAGCTTTAACGTTTGAAGTTGAAAAAGCATACCTGCAATTACAAATGGCTTATGATGCGGTAACCGTTTTGGAAGATGCACTAAAAACCACAAACGCAGTTTATACATTTACCAATAATTATTATAAACAAGGGCTTATTCAAAAATCGGATTTGCTAAATGCAAAGCTTAGGGTAACAACCATTGAAACTAATATTGCGAAAGCAAAATCAAACATACAAAATGCTTCCGATTATATTGGTTTACTAATGGGGTCGGAAGGCACTGTTATTTATACAGTGGAAAACACGAAGCAGTCTGAAAAATCTGTTGCTGAAAATATTTCTCAAATCCCATCGCAACGGGCCGATTTTTCTGCCATGCAAAAAGCAATTGAGGCTACTGATTTAATGATAATATCAAGCAAAAAGAGTTATCTGCCAAAGCTAAATGCCTTTGGAAACTTCCAGTTGAATGATAGTCATATTCTGGGGTTTGGTGCAAATTCCTGGATGGTAGGTGTGCGGCTTTCCTGGGATATCTTCAAAGGGAATAAAACAAAAAATACCATTATTACCCAAACGTTGGAACGTGATAAATTAAAAGAGCAATTGGTTCAGCAAAAAGAACAAAGCCAGTTAGAATTGAATAAGGCATACCGTGATCTTACAGATGCAGAGTTTGATATGAAGCAGCAAAAAGTTGCGATAGAACAGGCGGCAGAAGCTTTACAAATATTACAAAACCGTTACCAGCAGGGGTTAGTAAATACTACCGATGTGTTGATGGCTGCCACGCAACTTGCACAACAAAAATTTAGTTTGTTACAAGCTCAATATGCAGCAAACACAACAAATGCTTATATACAATTTTTAACCTCAACAGATAAAAAATAAAACGCTGACAATATGCACAAACATCTTCCAATAAAAAAAATAGTTCAGTTGGTTACAGTTATCGGACTGCTGACATTTAGTGCCTGTTCTTCAGGAGATAAAAAAGAATCAAAAAAGAATGTTGACAATGCTATAGCTGTAAAGGTATCAACTGCTTCTGGCAATAACCAGCAAGGCCTTAATATTAGTGGCCAGGTTGAAGCATCGCAATCTGCTAATATCAGTACAAGAATTATGGGTTATATAACCATGTTGAAAGTAAAAGTGGGAGATCGTGTTAGCAGGGGGCAAGTGTTGGTTAGCATAAGCAATCAGGATTTAATTGCAAAAAGAGGACAGACAGATGCCATGATTGCTGAAGCAGATGCAAATGCAAAAAGTGCGAAAAAAGATTATGATCGGTTTACCGTTTTATATGGCCAGCAAAGTGCTACGGCAAAAGAACTTGACAATGTTACACTGCAATATAGCGCAGCAAAAGCGAGGCTGGAAGGTGCCAGGCAAATGCGTAATGAAGTAAGTGCCCAACTTGGTTACACAACTTTAACTGCACCTTTTTCTGGAATAGTTACACAAAAACTGGCTGATGCCGGTGGTATGGCAAATCCGGGAATGCCAATTTTAACCATTGAGCAAAGCGGCAGTTACCAGGTAAGTGCATCAGTTCCTGAAAATATGATTAGTCAGGTAAAGCAAGGCGATGATGCGGTTATTACAATAAGCGCCATCAATAAAACCATTACCGGAAAAGTTGCTCAACTTAACGAATCATCTCAATTCACCGGCGGTCAATATATTATTAAGGTGAGTATTCCTGATAAGGATAAAACCGGTTTGTATGCCGGTATGTATGCCAATGTTTCTATTCCGCTTAAAGAAACAGTTGCGGTACAATCAAATGCAAATACAAATGTGCTGGTGCCTTTACAAAGCATTGAACGTAAAGATCAGTTGACAGGATTATATACCATCAGCAGTAATAACACAGCACTGCTGCGTTGGGTGCGTTTGGGCAAAACCTATGGCGACCAGGTAGAGGTGTTAAGTGGACTTGAAAAAACCGAACAGTTTATTATAAGTGCCGATGGAAAGTTATACAATGGAGCTCCTGTAAAAATAAAATAAGCTTAAGCAGTATTTGCTTTATAAAAATTACAAACGAATTAATCTCATCAAATGAAGAATGGCCTTTCTGGAAATATAGCAAAAGCTTTTTTACAATCGAAATTGACAATTCTGTTGATGATCGCCTTTTTACTGATTGGTGGTTATAGTACATTCTTGATCCCAAGGGAAGAAGAACCGCAGATAAAAGTGCCGATGGCCGATATTTTTATCGGCTATCCCGGCGCTGAACCAAAGGATGTAGAAACCAAAGTAGCAGCACCTTTGGAGAAAATGATCTCAAATGTAAAAGGTGTAGAGTATGTGTATTCCACATCAATGAAAGGGCAGGCCATGATTATTGTGCAGTTTTATGTGGGCGAAGATATTGAACGTTCGCTGGTAAAACTTTACAGTGAAATAATGAAGAATATGGACAAAATGCCGCAGGGTGTTACTCTTCCATTAATAAAAACAAGAGCGATTGATGATGTGCCGGTGTTTGGTTTAACGCTGTGGAGCGATAAATATGATGATTACCAGTTAAAACAAATTGGTCAGGTACTTGATAATGAAATAAAAAAGATACCGAACGTATCAGATATAAATATTTTAGGTGGCCGTAGCCGTGAAATAAAAGTATTACTGGATAAAAATAAAATGGCCGAAAATCATGTTGACTTTTTATCAATCAGTAAACAAGTACAAGGCAGCAATATGCAATCTCAAAGCGGTACTTTGCTGCAAAATGACACTGCATTTTCAGTAGAGACCGGAAATTTTTTAACTACGGCTGATGATGTAGCAAACCTGGTTGTGGGTATAAATCAACAACAGCCTGTTTATTTAAAACAGGTTGCCAGTGTGGAAGACGGCCCGGAAACATCTAATCAATATGTGTTGTTTGGTTATGGCAAGGCAGATACAGCCAAAGCAAATGCAT
>JBBQPX010000147.1:0-7108 GCA_038216775.1 Chitinophagales bacterium | reverse complement strand
AGGGAAATTTTCCGTTACCGCTAATATGACTAAAGATTCAATGCTTTGGTATGGGCAATTTGTTAAAACGAAAGGGAATATTTTTTGTCTTCATAGTTATAATTATAAAACAAAGCAGACAAAAGTTTATGATAAAGTACTGGTAAACCAGCTTGTACTTGTACAGCAGATGAATGGCGAATTTTATATCACAACTCCTTCTGGTATCGGCAGGCTGTCAGTAGATACAATGATTTACCTGCATAAATTCAACGTGTTGAATGATCAATCTTTTATTTATGATTTTAAGGCTATTGCGCCAGGTATTTTTGGGCTTGCCACCTGCTTTGGCTTATTAAGGTTTAATGTTAATACAAATCAGCTTGATACCCTGTTTAAAAAAGAAAATTATTGTGTACGCACCATTTGGCAACATAAGGATTACTTGTTTTTTGGCACTTATGGCAAGGGATTTTATATCTATAAAAACGGAATCATCAAGGCTATGCCGCTCGATAAAAACAACTATCTTTTATACACCCATTGTTTTTTTAAGGATGAACAGGATTATGTATGGATCAGTACAAACCGAGGATTATTTAAAGCAAGATTAGCGGATATAATAAATGCTTTTGAAAAGAACACGCCCCAGATTTACTATCATTATTTTGGCAAAAACGACGGGATGGATATTACAGAAATGAACGGAGGCTGTGCTCCCTGCGCATTACTCTTAAAAAATAAAAATATCTCTTTTCCTACCATGGATGGCCTGTTAGAAGTTAACCCTTTAACAGCTATCCCTTCACTTCCTGATGGTGATATTTATATAGATGATATAATTTATGACAACAGAACCTGGAATTTTGATTCATCAGCAATTATAAAATTGCCGGCTTCTGTAAAGGATATCACGATCAATATTGGCTTATCGGTATGGTGTAACAAAGAGAATATCTATCTGGAATACAGGTTAAATAATAGTGATCCCTGGCAGGCTGTGGATATTAAGGACGGAACCGAAATAAAACTAAACAATTTACCCCAGGGCAGGTATGAACTGCAGATAAGAAAATTGAATGGCTTTGGCGAAAATAATTATACGTATAAAACAGTAACTTTTACAATCGCAATACCATGGTATAAACAGTGGTGGTTTTACTTATTAATGGTTCTTGCTGTTCTTGGTTTGTTTATTTTAATTTACAGGGTAAGAATAAATCAGCTTAAAAAGAGCCAGCAGAAACTGGAGAAACAAGTAGAAGAAAAAACCCTGGCATTGCAGCAAACCAATTAGGTACTGGAAAAGAATAATTCTATAAACACCCGGTTGATATCAATAATCAGTCATGATATTATTACGCCGCTAAAGTTTTTGAATGTAGCAGGAAAAAGCCTAACCGAAAAGAAAACCCTGATGTCTGAGGAACTGAAAGATGAAACAATAAAAGAAATTACTTCTACTTCAAAAGAGCTTCAACTTCTTTCAATTAATATTTTAAACTGGATAAAGTATCAGAATGAAAACCGGTATCTTGTTAAAGAGGTGTTCAATGTAAGAGATATGATTCAGCAGATATTCAGTGTTTTAAATTCAATGGCGAAACAAAAAAATTTAACACTTGTAAATAATGTAGCTGTAGATATTAATACCAGACAATATTTTGAACCATTAAAAATTCTGGTGTACAATCTAATTACTAATGCCATTCATTTTTCCGAAAAGGGAAACATCATTATTAGCGCCTTAGAAACCGAAGAAAAATTGATTGTTTCAGTTGAAGACGATGGTGCCGGCATGACATCTGAACAAATAAAAAACATCATGGCCGATCAGTTTATTATTTCTTCTGCCAATGTTGATAATAAAAAAGGAAACGGGCTGGGCTACCTTATCATTAAAGACCTCATTAAAATGATGGGTGGCAAACTAAGTATTAACAGCGAAAAAAATAAAGGCACCAGGGTGTTTGTTGAATTACTCAAATAAAGCAGCAAAAGGTTTTTAATATAGCATCCTCACCTTAATCGTTCCTTTCACTTTTTTAAGCAATTCCAAGGCATTTTTGCTTAAATTCTTATCTATATCCAATACCACATATCCAATTTCATCATTTGTTTTAAGATACTGTCCCAGTATATTTATTTTGTTTTTACTTAACTGCGTATTGATTTCCGAAAGCACGCCCGGCACATTATGGTGTATGTGCAAAATGCGGTGTGTACCTTCCTGTGGTGGCAGCGCCAGTTCAGGAATACTATGAGAGCCCGCACTGATGCCCTTTTCCAAATAGTTAAATAATTTTGCACTAACATCGTCGCCAATATTATGTTGCGCCTCGTGTGTGCTGCCACCAATATGTGGTGTAAGTAAAACATTACTTAAGCCTTGTAAAGGCGTAACAAATTTATCGCCATTTTTTTCAGGCTCTACAGGAAACACATCAATTGCGGCGCCGCTTATATGGCCGTCTTTTAATAATTTGGTTAGCGCATCTAAATCAACCACTTCTCCCCTTGCGTAGTTAATTAAAATACTTCCTTTTTTAAATTGTTTTAAAACGCTGCTGTTAATTAAATTTTTCGTTGTGGTTAGTTCAGGTACGTGTAAGGTTACAATATCAGCTTTGCTTACAACTTCCTTAATGCTTTTTCGGGCTTCGGCATTACCAAGCGGCAGCCGTGTTTCAACATCGTAAAAAATTACTTTCATACCAATGCTTTCTGCAAGTACGCTAACTTGTTTGCCTATATTGCCATAGCCAATAATACCAAGTGTTTTGCCCCGTAACTCATAACTGCCACTCGCCTCTTTAAGCCATACGCCATCATGCGCAGCTTTGTTTTTATCTACAATTTTTCTTATCAGCATTATAGAAGCGCCTATTACTAATTCTGCCACACTGCGGGTGTTGCTGTAAGGGGCATTAAAAACCACCACACCGTTTTGTGTAGCCGCATTTAAATCAACCTGGTTTACACCAATACAAAAGCAACCAATAGCCTGTAGCTTTTCGGCAGCATCAAGTACCTTTTTTGTTATTTGTGATTTGCTGCGTATGCCCAAAAGATGAACATCTTTAATTGCAGCAATTAATTCAGCCTCACTTAAAGCACCATTTATTTTTTTTACATTTGTGTAGCCGGATGCATTAAAATGCTTTACTGCCACATCACTTATATTCTCTAAAAACAGAATTTTTATTTTTTCTTTGGGATAACTGGTGAGTTTTTTTTCAGCCATGATAATAACGGTGTATTTTGCGCAAATATATTCTATCTAAAGCTTAAAATTTTATAATGCTATCAGTTCGCTATATTAAAATTTCATTTGTTTTATGTTTGTTGTTGAGTGTTTGGTTTTTTATTACATCCTGCAACTCATCTCCAAAAACAAACTTAGCCAATGCCGAAAAGGATACGGTTGCTTTAATTCAGTTGCCTGCTCCACAACCCGTATCTGAAGCGGAAAGAACAAGAATAAACAAAGCCAGCGAATTATGGTACGATACGGTTTTAAAACAACGCGGTTTTAATGGCGGTATGATAGTAGCCAAATCTGGCAATATCATTTTTGAAAAATACACAGGTACCGGGCATTTACCCGGTTCAGATACCATCACGGCAAACACGCCTATGCATATTGCTTCCATCTCAAAAACATTTACAGCCATGGCTGTTTTAAAATTGATGCAGGATGGCAAACTAAATATTGATGATGATTTCAGTAAATTTTTTCCAGCATTTAATTACAACGGGGTAACCATTCGCAGTTTACTAAGCCACCGCAGCGGCTTACCTAACTACAATTATTTTATGGATGCGCTTGGTTGGGATAAAACACATTTTGTTACGAATAATGATGTTCTTAATTATTTAATTACCAGAAAGGCAGATCTGCCCGATGTTTCACCACCCAATACTCATTTCTCTTATTGTAATACTAATTTTGCTTTGCTGGCATTACTTATTGAAAAAGTATCAGGATTAAAGTATGCTGATTATCTTAAACATACTTTTTTTGAGCCGCTACAAATGAAAAATACTTATGTATTTACATTAACAGATACAACTAAAGCTGTGCCTAGTTACAATTGGCGTGGCGCTCTGGAGGCTTTTAATTTTCTGGATGCAGTTTATGGAGATAAAAACATTTACACTACGCCAAGAGATTTACTTATTTGGAACAAAGCTTTATCGCCCAACATTATTTTTACGGAGCAAACCCTGCAACAGGCTTATGCGCCCTATAGCAACGAAAAGCCAGGCATGCGTAATTATGGTCTTGGCTGGCGTATGAATATTTTTCCCGATGGTAATAAAATCATCTACCACAATGGCTGGTGGCATGGCAGCAATGCAGCATTTATCAGGTTGATAAAAGAGCAGGCTACCATAATTGTAATTGGCAACAGGTTTAACCGTGCTATTTATCATGCAAAAGTACTCACGTCACTTTTTGGCGATTATTATACGCCTGTTGAGGAAGAAGATGCATCAACTCCAGGTAAAGATTCGGTTTTGGCTCCTTTGCCAAATGCAGTAAAATCAGATAGTATTAAAAACCTCCGGCAAAAAGGAAAAGAAAATGGATCCAGTAAGAAAAAATTCTCTTCGAGGTAAGCTTTAAAACTTAAAAAAATTAGTTTCATTTTAATATTAATCTGGCCATTTATGCAGGTTTTGCAGGTTTATACCCACTGTGTGCAATAGTTTTGAATAAAAAATGCGGGTTTCTGCTTTTTTTATCGTTATTTTAACATTAACTAACTAACGAATGCTAAAACGAGAAAGACAGGCGTATATACTACACCAAGTGAACCTGCATAACAAGGTTCTGTCAAACTCGTTAAGCACAGATATAGATGTTTCTGAAGATACTATTCGCAGAGATTTACAGGAACTAGCAGAAAAAGACAAAATAATAAAAGTTCATGGTGGTGCTTTGTCTCTTTCTTTCAGTAACATCAGCTACCCTTCTAAAAAAATTTACGCCCAAAACAGCAAAAAGATAATTGCCGAAAAAGCAGCCGCACTAATAAAAGATGGCATGTTTGTGCTAACAGGTGGCGGAACAACGGTGGTAGAACTTGCCAGGGCATTGCCGGCGGGTTTATCAGCCACTTTTATTTCTGGCAGTATTCCGGCAATTGCGGAATATATGAATCACCCTAAAATTGAGGTGATTGTTATAGGAGATAAATTATCAAAAAATGCAAAAATAACTTTAGGTGCCGATGCAATTGCAAGAATAAATACCCTAAAACCTGATCTGTGTTTTTTAGGCATTAATGCAATTGATGCTAAAGATGGTATTACAGATAGTGACTGGGATGTTGTTCAGCTAAAGCAGGCTATGATTGAGTCTTCTCAAAAAGTAGTCTGCCTTAGTATTTCCGAAAAGATAAATACTATGCAGCCTATTAAGGTTTGCGATTTATCTAAAATAGATATATTAATAACTGAATTGCCGGAAGATCATCCATTACTGAAACCATATACCGATGCTGGTATTATGGTGTTATAACATGAGAAAATTAACGCTGAATATTTTTAAAAACCAAAACACGACAAGTATGAGAAAATTTAAGACGCTACTGTTTTTCTTCGGGCTGCTACTGCTAACTGCCAGCCCTGTGCTCGCCCAGGAAAAAAGTATTTCTGGAACGGTGCTGGATACAGAAGATAACACTCCGTTAAGAGATGTTACCGTAACTGTAAAAGGAACAACATCAGCTACAAAAACAAACCAGGCAGGTTTCTACAGCATTTCTGCAAAGCCAGGGCAGGTTCTTGTGTTTTCCTATATAGGATACTCGAGGATAGAGCAAACTGTAGGTAGTTCTAATTTAGTAAACGTAAAACTTACCCAGACAGATAAGGATTTGGGCGAAGTTGTTGTAACAGCTTACGGTATAAAAAAAGATAAGGCATCTGTAAGTTACTCAACAGTTGAAATTAAAGGAGAAGAAATTGCTCAAACTAAAAGAGATAATTTCATCAACTCACTTGCAGGTCGTGTGCCTGGTGCTACGGTTACCAGCACATCTGGTGCGCCTGGTGCATCTGCACAAATAATTTTAAGAGGTGCAGTTTCTATTGATGGCGATAATCAACCTTTATTTGTTGTTGATGGTGTGCCTTACGATAACCAAACACTTAACCAGGAAGCATTGGTTCCTGCATCAAACCCAAATAGTGTTGGTTTTGCAAACAGAAACAGCGATTATGGAAACAGAGCAATGGATTTAAATTCTGATGATATTGAAAATGTAACCATACTAAAAGGACCAGAAGCCACAGCATTATATGGTGCTGCTGGTGCATCTGGCGTTATTATTATCACAACTAAAAAAGGCGCAAAAGGGAAAGGTTCTATTACATACGATAATACTTTTGGGTTTTCAAAAGTGTATCGCTTTCCTGAAATACAAACAACTTACGGCACCGGTCGTAATGGTATAAACGATCCTACATCATCTTATTTCTTCGGGGCGCCTTATGCAGCTGGTACTACATTGTATGATAATTTTGATAATTTCCTTAAAACAGGAATAACGCAAAAACACAACCTTTCCATTGAAGGAGGATCGGATGTAAATACATTCAGATTTTCATCTGGTTATACAAAACAAAGCGGCGTTATACCTACCACCGAATTTGAAAGATTATCATTCCGTTTAAGTGGTTCTTCTAAAATAACATCAAAACTAAATGTAAGTGCCACCGCCAGTTACACCAATTCAAAAACTGATAAGGCAAGTAAAGGAACAGGTAGTTATTTTTTAACATTACTTACATGGCCTAAAAATATTGATGTAAGAGATTACACTAACTCTGATGGTTCAAGAAAAATTATCAAAGGAGGTACTATTTTAACCGAAAATGATAATCCATTTTGGGATGTAAATAAAAACCCTGCAAATGACAAGACTAACAGGTTTACGTTAAATACCACTTTATCTTACGATGTATTAAAGTGGTTAAATTTTACAGGAAATCTGGGTAGTGATATTTATACAACAGAAGGTCTTTATGCCGTTAACCCATCATCAAGATATGGTGGTGCAACCAATGGATATTTGAGCCAGTACACACAAAACACCTCAAACATATCTGGTAATGTAAG
>JBBQPX010000146.1:0-7123 GCA_038216775.1 Chitinophagales bacterium | reverse complement strand
ATTGCAAACAAATCAACCTTAAATAAAATAAAGGAAAGTATTGGGTGGCTTGAAAACTATTCTAAAAAAGCATACTCTTTAAACTTAGATAAGTATAAAGATGAGCAAAAGCAGTTTAAAGAAAAATATGAGGAACTTGATAAGTTGTATAAACTAAACAAAGAAATGACCGTGAAGAATATTGCGGCAGATACAGTTACAATAAATGAAGCTAAAGATAAGGTGGAAAAAAACAAGCTATGGTTGAAAAAAGTAGGTAACGATATTTATGTTGATGAAACAGTTAAAGTGATGAACAGTATGATAACACAAGGCGCTACTGCAAAAGCAGGTAACGGAAGTAATTAATACCCGAAATGAAAAGTATAAAAATGCCTGCTGATTTTCAGCAGGCATTTTTAATAAAAAAAGCGTTATGTTTTCAGGAAAGATACCTTTCTTCAATTATTCTTTTATGGTGATTAAAATGCCCGATGGTAATGAATCCAAAACTTTTTACGGTAACAGGATTATTGCTGGAAAGTCCGGCATATTCAAGCACTTCATCGGTAAAACTTGCATAAAGCAATTGAGTGGTTTTGCGAACTGCAATAAATTCTTCGCACAAATCAGCCCAGCTTCTTCTGTTTGCATTTGAATTTTCCGCATACTTATTTTCATCGAACCCCGGTAAAGAAACAGTTTCTTTTCTGGCAATACAAAGTGCACGATAGTTGAAAATACGTTCGGTGTCTATCATGTGTTGCAGTAACTCTCTTAAAGTCCATTTGCCTGTATCGTAGGCATACAAAGATTTATCCTCGCTGATAGTACCCAAAAGATCTTCAATTAACGGAGATTGGTTTATAAATGCCGCTGAAAGGTCATTCTCGGTCACTTGGTCCATATAAACTTTAAAAGGTGAAGGGTAAGTACCTTCAATGGGTTTTGCCATATTTGCTATGTTTTAGACTTTAAAACTACAAGAAAATTAATATTCTTTTCCAAACTTATTTACTTTAAGGATATTTTCAACCCATATATCAACAGTAAAATCTGGATTAAAAACCATAAAAAAACTCCGAAGCGTTTTTGCTCCGGAGTACATTTATCGTTTTTAAATATTAACCTCTTTTAGATCTTTTAACTTTTGACTTAGGTAGTGGTTCGTTTTTACTTTCGCCTGTTAGGGTAGCAGCAAGTTTAACAGCTTCATAAGCATTTACAATACCACCTGTTTTAGAAAGCGTGCTCATATCAACCATATCATCAGTACCAGGTTTTTTAACTTTAATACCTGGGCTTTGTGCCGATTTTTCAATTACATATTTTAATTGCTTTGCCGATAGCGTAGGGAAGTACTCCAACGTTAATGCTGCAATACCCGCCACTAAAGGGCAAGCCATACTTGTTCCGCTTAGGTTGCCGTAATTATTACCACCCGGTAAAGTAGAGTAGATTTTTAAACCCGGGGCAAACACATCAACTTCTTTTTTACCGTAGTTACTAAATGAGGCAGTGTAGCTTCCCGATTTAGGTTCTGCACTTGCACCAACTGTAATTACATTACTGGCCCTGCCACCTAATACATAATTCGGATTAGGGAAATTATCTGCAGTATCTACATTTTTAGCATCGTTGCCAGCTGCATGTACCAACAATACATTTTTACTTTCTGCGTAAGCAAAAGCCTCATCAACCCATTGTTTTTGTGGCGAAAAGCTTTTGCCAAAACTCATACTTATAATTTTTGCACCATTATCCACTGCATAACGAATAGCCAGTGCAATATCTTTATCATGCTCATCACCATCTGGTACTGCACGCAGCATCATTATTCTTACATTATCAGCAATTCCATCCATTCCTTTACCGTTACCACGCACAGCGCCTATAATGCCAGAACAATGTGTACCGTGCATTGATGTTTCAGCCATAATATCGTTGTTGCCATAGCCACGTACGTTAAAGTTAGTTTCATCATCGCCGGTAATATTTTTACGATAATTTTCAGGAGGGATTAATTTAGACTGCGCTTTTCTCTGTTCTCCTTCAACATATTCAATATACTCGCCAAGCCCGCCAATAAATTCAAAGTTAGTTTGGTCCAGCATATTGTTCGATTTCATCATGCCTACAAAATCATTTTTTGCCCTTCTTTCTGCAAAAGATTTGGTGGTGTAAGCATTTAAATCGTTGCCGGTAAAAGTATCTTTACCCAGCGCTTTTTTAAGAATACTGTCATTCTCCTTCAGGGTAACTTGTAAATTCTTTAATGCTGCTACATCAATATTTGCAGCACCATCTTCGTCACTGTCGTTGCCTTTTATTTCAGCTTTGGCTTTTTCAAACATTTCATACTCAAACAAATCAGCCTTAGATAATTTAGATTTATCCACCTCTTTATTATCCCATTTATCCTTTAAACTATAGTAAACACGGCCTCTTTCATCACTATCAACCTTTACATTTTTTCCGTCTTTGCCACCTAAAAAATTCCAGCCATGTACATCGTCAATGTAGCCATTCTTATCATCATCAATGCCGTTGCCAGGTATTTCACCGGGGTTAGTCCACATTATTGGTTTCAAATCTTCCTGCGCTGTATCTATGCCACTGTCAATTACAGCAACAATAACGGTATTGCTTTTTAATTTTTTGCTCTTCAAAAACTGGTAAGCTTTATCAGCACTTACACCGCTAACACCGTCTTTATCTTTGTCCATCATATGCCAACCATTGGGCACAGCATTTTTTTGTGCAAACGAAGAAAGCCCTGCAAAAAGCAGCACTGTAAAAATTTTTATTATTTTATTCATATTCAAATTTTTGTTTGAGCAAATGTAAATGGTATGACAACAATTGCCATACCATTCATCGTTATTTACAAAATTTTATAAGTTAAACTTAATCCCCTGTGCTAAAGGTAGTTTATCCGTGTAATTTATCGTATTTGTCTGACGGCGCATGTACACTTTCCAAGCGTCGCTACCACTTTCTCTGCCGCCACCGGTTTCTTTTTCTCCGCCAAAAGCACCACCAATTTCAGCACCAGATGTACCGATATTAACGTTGGCAATACCGCAATCGCTACCCACCTGCGATAGAAATTGCTCTGCTTGCCGCATATTATTGGTCATAATGGCTGATGATAATCCTTGTGGCACACCATTTTGCATCGCTATAGCTTCATCCAGAGTTTTATACTTCATCAGGTATAAAATTGGAGCAAAGGTTTCGTGCTGCACAATTTCGTAACTGTTTTTTGCTTCTGCAATACATGGTTTAACGTAGCAGCCACTTTCGTAACCCTTACCTTTTAATATGCCGCCTTCAACTACAAATATGCCGCCTTCCTGCTTACATTTTTCAATGGCATCGGAGTACATTTTTACCGCATCGGTGTCAATAAGCGGCCCTACATGATTTTTTTCATTTAAAGGATCTCCGATTTTTAATTGGCCATATGCATTAACCAGTTTATCCTTGAACTTGTTATAAATTTTTTCGTGGATAATTAACCGGCGTGTAGATGTACAGCGTTGCCCTGCAGTGCCAACCGCACCAAAAGCAGCGCCTATCAGCGCCATATCTAAGTCTGCATTTTCAGTAATGATGATCGCATTGTTTCCGCCAAGTTCCAATAAACTTCTTCCCAAACGCTGACCAACAGCTGCACTAACAGCCTTGCCCATTCTTGTGCTACCTGTCGCAGATAATAAAGGCATCCGGGTATCGTTACTCATCCATTCACCTACATTTCTGCCACCGGCAATAATATTTGAAACACCTTCGGGCACATTATTTTTTTTGAAAACTGATTGTATTATATTTTGACAGGCGACAGCACAAAGAGGCGTTTTTTCACTAGGTTTCCAAACACATACATCGCCACAAACCCATGCTAACGCAGCATTCCAGCTCCAAACAGCCACAGGGAAATTAAAGGCAGATATTACGCCTACAATGCCGAGTGGATGATACTGCTCATACATACGATGCCCTGGCCTTTCGCTGTGCATAGTAAGGCCATGTAACTGGCGTGAAAGGCCAACAGCAAAATCGCAGATGTCAATCATTTCCTGTACTTCGCCTAAACCTTCCTGAAGACTTTTGCCCATTTCATAGCTAACCAATTCGCCAAGGGGTTGTTTGTTTTTGCGAAGTTCCTCACCAATCTGCCTTACCACTTCGCCACGCTTTGGGGAAGGCCAGGTGCGCCATTCGGCAAAAGCCGATTGCGCTTTTTGCATAACAACTTCATAGCTATTTTCATCAGCGCCACTTACGGTTGCAATTAATTTACCATCAACGGGGGAGTAGGAGCTTAGTTTTTCACCTTTAGATTTAATCCATTTTAAGCCCGTGGAAACACCGCTGTTTGCAGCCTGTATTCTTAATGTTTTTAAAAATTTCATATATAGCACATTTATTTTCTTGGATAGATATTTCGACACGCAAGTTACGAAAAAGAAGGTTGACTTTTATGACGTAAAGCTGTTAAGGACACAAATTGTATTTACTGTAAAGGTTCCCTTTGTGTACTCCGTGGCTTGGTAAGATAAATTGAAACGAAAACTAATGTAGCTCATTTTCATAAAGATTTTTTATCCCACAAAGGGAAAAAGGGCACAAAGTGTTTTATTGAGATGTTTATTTTATGTAATCCGTGGCTTAATGGGAAAGATTAATATTGTTCATTTTCGTTAGGAAAATCTTTTGTCTTTATGTCGCTGATGTATTGCTTAACAGCGCCGTCAATCTGCTCATGCAAATTGAGGTACTGTCTTAAAAATCTTGGCTTAAAATCTACGTTAATTCCCAACATGTCGTGCATTACTAAAACCTGTCCATCGCAGTGGGGGCCGGCACCAATACCAATTGTAGGTATGTGTAAACTTTCACTTACTTCCTTGGCTAGTGCAGCCGGAATTTTTTCCAGCACTATGGCAAATGCTCCTGCTTGCTGCAAAAGCAAAGCGTCTTTTTTTAATTTTTCAGCTTCCGCTTCTTCTTTTGCCCTTACTGTGTAGGTTCCAAATTTATAAATGCTTTGCGGAGTTAATCCTAAATGCCCCATCACCGGAATACCTGCGCTTACAATTTTAGAAACCGCATCAGCAGCTTCTTCGCCGCCTTCTAACTTTATGGAGTGGCCGCCTGATTCCTTCATTATTTTTATGGCTGAAGCCAGAGCAATTTGCGTATTGGATTGATAAGAACCAAAAGGCATATCAACCACAACAAAGGAACGGCTTACCCCACGTACCACACTTTGTGCATGATATATCATTTGATCGAGCGTAATGGGCAAAGTTGTTTCGTGGCCTGCCATAACGTTGCTGGCACTATCACCAACCAAAATGATATCGATACCGGCACTGTCGAAAATACTTGCAAATGAAAAATCGTAAGCGGTAATCATGGAGATTTTTTCTCCGCTATCTTTCATTTTTTGTAAAGTATGGGTAGTTACTTTTTTAATTTCCTTATTAACTGGCATAAATGATTTGTTTTGATTGAACTGTAATGCTGGGGAGTTGGCTCTGCGTTAGAATAAAACAAATCCGTAGAAGCAATTGATGTTGTAAATGTATAAAGAATTTTATTTAAAAACGAGTTTTAAAAGCGGTGAAGATATAGCGGGTTCAGTTTTATCAGGCTTAATTGTATAGAGATACATTTCCATTATTTTTGAGAAGACGATATTTTTTCTGGAATCGTAATACCAATCCTGAACTAACTCCACATCCGTAAATTTTTCTGGAGATAAAGGCTCATTAATAAATTCGTATTTGTAGATGGTTGCGCTTGAAGTTGAATCATAAAAAGGCACGAGGGTACCAGCGTTTGCTTGCATTAATTTATCAGGAGTAAGTCTTTCATTATTGGGTAAAGAAAAAATTTCTATTTTTCCATTTAAAACCTGCGGCCACAAGGTTTCTATAAGGTTTTTGCCATACATTTCTTTCAGCATATTATCAGCAGCAGGCTGATTAATATTTACAAGCATTTTTGTATGGCTTAAATACAAAAGCTTATTTATTTTGGGTGCCTTACGACAGTATTTACGATTGTAAGCCGTATTAAAATAAAAGGATTCGCCGATGTATTTTCCGGAAGAAGTAACAACAGGCAGGGTAGGTGTTACCCATGGGATGTAACTTTTTAAAACCCCTTTTTGTATAAACAGTATTTGCGTAACCTCTGTTAATTTAAAGGCTGATGTATCAACCTTGTTTACAAGTCTGCTATATCCTACTATGTCTCCAACGGAATCAATAACAGAAACTTCTTCATAACTGTTTTGGAAATAACTATTAAAAATAGAATCATATGAAACATACTTCGCCTTGCTAATGTTTTCTGTTCGGCTTTCTATCGGGAAAGTAGCTTGTATTTTATTGCGCTCTAACCTTGTCAATAACAAATTATTAAACCCGGCTTTATCAAAACGGAAGGTATCGCTTGCATAAGCTGCCCATTCTATTTTTGAGCATTGTACAAATTTGTCAAACTTTGTGGAAACCTTTGCTGGTTGAGCAAATAATGAATTGCTAATAACAAGAAATATAGCAGTTAGCTTTTTAGTCATAGGTTTTAATGAGGCAGTAAATGTATTGCAAAAAGTTGTTAAGAAAAGCCTATTTCAACTCTTCCCACATGTGCTGTATCAGCCCATCTGCCAAACCTATTTTAGGTACATACATGTCTTTGGCGCCGGCCCAGCGCATGGCGTTGGTATAAATCTGCAGTGCAGGCACAATTACATCGGCACGGTCAGGTTTAAGGTTATAAACTTTCATGCGGTCTTCCAACGTAACATTACTTAATTCGGCATAATAGTCTTTGAGCAAATCGTAGGTAATGGGTTTACCATCTTTCTTTTTACTCATGGTAAACACCTTGTTTATATTGCCGCCGCTACCAATGGCTACAACTTCTTTTTGCCCCTTGGTAACAGTTTTAATAATCTCCTTCATTCCTTCCCAGGTTTTTTCTTTTACTGCGCCCTGTAACAACCGTATCGTACCGATGTTGAATGATTGTTTGAAGGTTAAAACCCCATTGCTAAAGAAAGAAAGTTCGGTACTACCACCACCAACATCAACATACATATAACTGTGGTCTTTATCCAGTGTTT
>JBBQPX010000145.1:0-7149 GCA_038216775.1 Chitinophagales bacterium | reverse complement strand
GCACCTGCAAAAACATATTGACGGCGCCTGCCCCAAACGGATTTTGTGTTGTCTGTTATAAAACCCATAATAGGGTCAAAGAATGCGTCAAAAACTCTGGGCAGAAAAAATAAAATGCCCCACA
The DNA here is from genome assembly GCA_038216775.1 of Chitinophagales bacterium. Taxonomy (GTDB): domain Bacteria; phylum Bacteroidota; class Bacteroidia; order Chitinophagales; family Chitinophagaceae; genus Ferruginibacter. Next base: position 7,025 of record JBBQPX010000145.1, on the reverse strand, counting down.
TCCAGGTAGGCATACCTAAATTTTCTACCAAAACAACCATAAAAATGCCGAGCGCTGCTGGAAACATCTGATTGGCTAACATACCTAAACCAAAGGCAATTTTTTGCCCCATGGGAACTACATTGGTTGTCGTTGAATTATTTGTTGACATGTTAAAGTTTGTTTTTACAGTTGTTAAGATTTAAGGTTTATAGTTTGCAATGCATTAGCACTAATATAAATGCTAATCTTCTTATTGTTTATATTAATTTCTATGGGTTGAGGTTTATCTGTTGGATTTAAAACTACTACTGCAATCGATTCGTCGGGATTTTTAACAGCAGTTGCCATAAGATCAGCGTTGTTGATAGTACAACCAATTTTTACCGCCCCTGGACGAATAAATTTGCTAAAATGCGCCATTGTATAGTACAATGGAGTAAAATAAACTTCATCATTTTCTTCATCAACAATAACAGGCGCAGTACACCAGTTTTTAAACCAGTTGGGCCCGCCTTGCTTATTCAAAACCATATTCCAGTCAATCCATCCATCTACATAATTATTCAGGCACCCGATAATATCACTTGCGTATCTAAAAACAGGAACGTATTTTGGATGCAGATATTTTTGATCTTCAGGTGCCCAGGTCCAGCCCCAGTCCTTTGCTTCTACACTCCAATACCAGTTGTCATTTTTCCATGCGGGCACCTGTCCATCCACGCATGCTTCTGTATTTATTAAATATTTGCCGGGTGCAAGTTTGTGGGTGTATTGCAGAGAAGCAGGAAAAAAATCGTAAGTGCTGGCATACCAATGCATGGCTGTGCCTGCAAAATATTTTGCGGCTTTTTTATCTTCAAACATAGCTTTCGCCCATTTTTCTAATTCTTGTCCACGGTTTTGGTCGTAACCTAAAATGGGAATGTTTGATAGGCCATCTTTCTCTAGCAGCGGCCCTAAATAATCACGAACAAAATCAGTCATTTCTTCAGGAGTAAAGTGCATGCTTTCCCAATTCTTATCATTGCCCAATGGTTCATTTTCTACCGTAATGCCCCAAATATTGATGCCTTCTTTTTTGTATGCTTTTATATATTTTGAAAAATACAAAGCCCATGTTTCTCTGTATTCGGGCAACAACTTTCCACCACGCCAATCGTTATTATCTTTCATCCATGGCGGCGCTGTCCACGGAGATGCAATAATTTTAAATCCATCTTTCGAAAATTGCAGTGCCTGCTTAATCATGGGAATCAAATCTTGCCTGTCTTCATCAATACTGAAGTGCTCCAGGTTTTTATCCCCCTGCACGTTGGCGTATGCATAATTGTTTAAAGAAAAATCGCAGGAATTAATATGTGTACGAGTAAGTGAATAATTGGCGCCATCTTCACTAAAATAGGCGCTAAGTATTTTATCCCTGTTTGCTTTACTTAGTTTATTGAGAAGAGAAGCTGAAGCCTCTGTAAAAGAACCACCGAAACCTGTAATTGTTTGGTAACGTTGCTTTGGATTTATGGAAATTTGAGCAGCATTGGCTGAAACAGGAGATTCTTTAATCCGCTGCAATTTGTTCCCATTGGCTGCAGTTTCAAATATCTGAACAGTCACTTTGTTTTCCTGGGCATGTAATGCTTTTGCCATGCTTAAAAAGAATAAGTAAAAAATAATTTTTCTGTTCACAAGCAATTCGTTTTATAATTCCTGCTTACTTTTTTTCTTTTGGGCTTGGCGTTAATACTTCCTGCAGTAAGGCATTTTTATTTCCGTCGTAACTTTTAATTAAGGCATTTCCATTTCTGGTTAATCCTTTAAACGCACCCGCATCTACTAAATTCCACAAAGCATATTTAATCTCTCCGTTTAGTTTAATCAATCCAAAATGATTTTCAGAATCATTGGGATTATTAGCGCTTTTCCATTGTTCGTCAAATGCTTCAAAATAAAAACATGATATTCCTTTTTTATTGGTCCAATCTCTCATCAGTTTATAATAGATTCCTTCTTTGTATTCATCAGTAGCTTTTGACCCTGTTGCACCATAGAAACCATCAGAAAAACTTGCCCAACCTGTTTCTCCAATATGTATGGGTTTATTAATTTTTATACTCTTCATGTATTTTACAACCATTTCGTATTGCGCAACAGCATACTCTTTGGCCCTAAGCATACATGCATCAATCTTTTCAACTTCGGTAAGATTTTTTTCACTTTCTAAAACACCCCAGAAAGCAGGATTGTAATGAGTATCGTGCATAGGATATGTATGCATGGAGATAAAATCTACTGACTTCATCAGCTGCTCTAAATCTTTTACATGATATTCCTTTCCACCGCCTCCCCAGGAAGCGAAATTATCAGAACTGGTAATCCATAAATCTTTAGATAATTCCCCTTTCTTTTTTAACCCCTGTAAATGATTAACCCATTTTAAAATCACCGCAGGCTGAACAAAATAGCTCGTTGCCCATTTTACCATCGCCTCATTACCTACTGCAATAATTTTAACAATTTCAGGATATTTTTTAGCTAAGGTTACCGCCCTGTCTATTTCTGCAGCATTTTGTTCACTTTCCAAATCGTGATTAGGCGAAGCGGTACGTGCATTTTTACAATCTATCCATGCACCTAACATTACATACATTTCAAACTTAGCATCTTCTTTCTTTAGTTGGCGAATTGCTTCTAAAACATTGGCAACCTGAATGCGTTCTACATTGTACGTTCTTAGTACTTTGATGTTCATCGCTGATAAAATCCTCAAGTCTTCTTTTAACTGGGCTATTGTTGGTTCAATATCTATATTCAACTCACGATATGCACCATAAGACATGGCTAAATACTTTGAATTTCCAAGTATTTCTTTAGCCGTTACTGTTTTAGAACTCGATTTTTTAGAAGATTGAGCCATACAAAAAGTCAAACTCATAATGGTTACCAAAACAAAGATTGTATGTTTATAAAAACTATTCATTTCAATTTATTTCAAATCCGTTGATTTCACGTAAACCTTAAGTTGAAGTATTTCATTTGTTCGGTTAAAAATCTGTTTGCTTTGATTTAAATCTAAATACTGACCTGCTATATTTATCGTATTTCCATCTTCCAATAGTATTTCGATCCGCCTTTGTTGTGCAAGTTTATAGATAATTGGAACCTGACAATATGTAAAACACAGCGAACCTTTTTCTAATGGAATTTGCATTGATTTCGAAGCTACATTGATGTATTCAAACATTTTATCTTCTACAAGGAATTCATCTTTTCGTAATAAAACCGGCTGAAAATACAATTTCCCCTCATTTACAAAAACGCCCAATTCTCCAAACCGAGAAAGAATGTCTTCCTTTACCTGTCCCGTCATTCCGGGTTGTTGAACCCCTTTGCCCTCTGGCGTATGCGAGTAGGGGTCGGTAGGAAATGCACCATACAATTGTGGCGGCTTGTGCACACCAATACCTTCCTGTACTTCATAATAATGTGCTGCAAGCTTGCCGGTTACATCAGCATCGGCTTTATCATTTATAGCCCAGATGCACGTTTCCTGCACGGCCAGTAATAATTTAGAAACCATATGCCAGTAAATGGAGCCTAATCCTTCGTAAGCAAAGAAGGTTCCAGACCTACCGGTAAATTCTTTGTGTTTAAAAACAGACTCAAATATTTGAAGTACCAGTGCCTTATCGCTTTCAACTAACTGTTTGTAATTATCGCCCAACTGCTCTAAAGCTTCTATTAGGTTGCTGGCATTTCTAAAATTACCGTTGAAATGCAAACTGCCTTTTACATCTTTTTCAACTATGGCGAGATTGTAATCCTCCACTAATTTTTTAAGCAAGGTTGATGTTTGGGCTAACTCATCTGGTATCGTATTTTTTTCCAAAAATTTTGGCAGTTCTTTATTGGGATAAAGAATATAACTGCGTTGGTCTTCACGGTAAAGAGAACTGACTTTTAATGCATCCAATACTTTCAGACTTTGTCCTGCATTAAGGTAGCCTGAACTAAGCACAGCCACCTGCCCTTCCAGCATTTCACTTAAGTGCGAAACCTTAACCTTATCATCATCAAAAGAAATTAAATTGTAAGAGTGATACAAACCATCAGTACGTTCATTTACTATAATGGCATGTTCCAAAAACGCTGATGCCACTTTAAATAGTGTTTGTAATTGTGCCGAAGTAATGCCTGCTTTACTACCGGAGAAACCATTTGAATATATTTGGCTTCTGTAATTGCTGCCTGCCATACCCAATTCATCAAGCATTTGCTTTCTGTCGGTATCGCTTATATTTTCACTTAAAAGATTCTGACGTTTGTTAAAGCTCTCCAGTATTGAAATAAAAAATGTTTGCAACTCTGCAGAAACAGTAAAATCATCGGTGTTACTTTTTTCAAAAATCGGTTGAAAAAATTTCAAAAATCTCCGCAGGTAATATAAGGTAACCATGGACAGACCATTGCCAACCAACGCATTGTTTGCGTCGTTCCATTCTGGTCTTTGCGTGTTCATCCAAATACCACCATCTGGCACAAAGTTGGAGAGTTTGGCAAGCAAGGTTGCTAATATTTTTTCGCAAAAACTTACATGGTAAATATTAGCTTTAGCATCAGTTAATAAAGCTCCATCAGCACCCAACCTATTCATGCGTTCGTGTATCGCCCTGTCAGCATGCTCATTAAACTCTATAGTATCCTTAGGGTTTTTAACTATTTGTGCGTAAGATTTTATTTTATAAGGCACATTAGCGTAAACAAAATCATCCTGGTGTAACAATTCCTGTATTCTTCCTGGCTGATGATTCTCAATAAATTCGAGAAATTTTTGCAGATAAATAATCTGGTGGTCGCCCCAATAACCGATATACGACCAAGGGTTATCCGGCTCAATGGTTTCCCAATCAAATCCTCCTTTTGTAACACGGTAAGGATTATAGCCATCAAAAGTTGATGCATTTACAAACTTGTAAATCATACCTTCAATAAACCGCGGATAAGCATGTGCAAGCGCCTCCCAGTTTTGAAAAATATCACGCCAGTTTCCCTGGTAATCTAATATTTTCGCTCCGTCTATTTCGCTCCTGGTATTAATTGAAAATTGATTCCATGGCCTGCTTGGATCACCATGCCTGCGACTGAATTTCAATGGAAGGTATTCTATGGCCAGGCGAATAAAATCAGAATTATTTAAACCATTGGCCAATTCATTCAACTCATTTTCTAAAAATATTTCTGGAAGCTTGTTGATTGCTTCAGATATTTGGCCATATAATTCGGGATTTGCTTTACGCAGATAATTACTAAAGTCATTTTTATCTATCCGATAATTATCATCAAATATACCGCCCCGCATAATGTTGAAAAGTACATTTGAAAAATGGCGGGAATCAGTAAGCCCGTCAGCAGTTGACTGCAACCCATCGGCTGCAGCCACCAGCTTCACTAAGTTATCCGTTCCCGCCTTAATATCACTTACCAGTTTTTCATATAATTCCTTATCATTTTTAATATTCTCCGATAGTTGAATGATGGCCGATTGTGTTTGATTTACATTAGCCACAACGACCCAGCGCTTTTCCTCATTTGCTTTAAGCATTAAATCGCTCACCACAAAGTAACTTGCTTTATCACCTTTTATATCGGCTTCAGGCTCTACCTTACCGCTAACTCTAAAATTTTTTAACTGTTTTGATGATAGTAAATGTGCAGGTTTATCAAAACCTAAACTCCAGACTGTATTTGCTTTCAGGGCTTCGCTTGGCTCTGCTTTATCTACTATAATGGCACTCAAAGCAAAAATACCGAGACCAGATTCAGGAATTAATTCAGAACGTTTGTATGCATCGGCGAGGTTACTTGTACCACGTTGCAAATCGCTTCCTACTCCGTAGGGAAGTATATTCTGCACACCGTCCAGCACCTGCAGATTTATTGCCGTATCAGCATTATTTATTAGTGTGCAGGTTCTAACAAAACCATATAAATTACTCGAACTCCAACGATAGCGGAAACTTACATTCAAATCGAGATTGATTTCCTCAAAAATAATCTGATTGCCCGATGGATTTTTGTACAGGTTTCTTTGAATATTAAACACCGCCTCACTTCGTTCAGAAAATGGCTCCCATACTTGTACTTTATCATCAGTTAAAAACCTTACAATTGTTTTACTACCTGTATTTTCTGTTGATTCCCGTATTTTATCATCGGTGTAATAAGGAAACAGCGCATGCTCGGCATCTTTGCGTCCAGCAGTAATACCACCGTTACTGGAAATAAACATCCAGTGGTTGGAATCACTAACAATCGTCATAAAAAACGGAGGTAAATCGTTTACGTTTTTTATCTTATAAAAACGTTCGTTTTCCATCTCAATAAGTTCCAATTCGTCTTTTTGGGAAATATCAGCAATCATTTTTACCGTTTTAATACTGATAGAAAAACTATCAGCCTAATTAGTATTTCACTTCTGTAATAAATACCGTTGCACAAATCATTAAAAAAGGTGGTTGAGTAAATTACGCAACCACCTTTATGATAAAATTTATATTAAATTCTCTTTTGCAATCATTAAGGTATTACTGCAGCTTTATATTATCTATGTAGTAAGTGCCACTTACCGTTATTGGAGGATCGCCTACAGCGTTATCTGGCTTAATTACAAATTGATTACAGCCAGCATTATTAGGTGGTATACCGGTAAACTGAAATGAAACGTTTGTCCAGGTATTGGCGGTAGGTATTGTAATAAACACAGGTGCAGGATTGCCTGACGCTGGATTTGAAGGGTCTGTTGCTGCTTCAAATCTAAACACAACATTCGCTTTGGTAGAATACACCTGCATGCTGAATGTTTTGGTAAAATCAAAATTACTTGCGAATGTATTTTGAAGGCCTGCATAGAAATCAGACCCTGCTGGCTTTTCTACTTTTAATACATTAGCAGAAGTATTTATTCCTGTTGCTGATGGATTAGCAGCTAAAGCTACTGTAAGGCCTGCGCCAAATGTGGACGTAAAACTTGAACAGCTTTCAAAATCTAC
>JBBQPX010000144.1:0-7177 GCA_038216775.1 Chitinophagales bacterium | reverse complement strand
CTTCGCTGCTGATAATCTGTTTGTATTGTTCCTGCGTAAATTCGCCACCCTTGTTTTTGATGTATAATATCAATACACCTGTTCTCTTTTCAACACCTAATTGTATTTCTGCATTTTCGGGAGATGCTTTTACTGCATTCTGCAGCAGGTTACGTACAATGGTTTGCAAATAATAAGGATCGGTCTTTACCATTATATTTTCTGGAATATCTTCTATATAACTTATGTTTTTTGCTTCGGTATTTAATTGCAATAATTTTTTACAGGCATCAACCACCGGATACAATGCAGTATTCTGAATGTTAGTTTTAAACTCATTCATTTGCGTTTTACTCCACAATAACAAGTCTTCCATGGTTTCTAACAAAGAGCCGGTAGCTGTTTGTATTTTATCGCTCAATTCATTTTTTTGCTGCTCATTTAGTAAACGAGGGTTTAATTGCTGCAATTTTAAAAACTGGTACACCTGGCTAATTGGAGAACGCAGATCGTGACTGATAATACTGAATAACTTTGCTTTTGTTTGATTGGCCTCTTCGAGGCTGCTGTTCAGTTTAGCAAGCGCAGTGTTCTTTTGATCCAATATCTCCGCCGTTTTCTTTTTATTGCGATATATAATTACAAGTAATATGGCGAGTAAAGAAAGCAAGGCCAAACCGGCGATAAGCCACAATCTTTGTTTGCGGTTAACAGATAACTGCAGGTTCTTATTATCTATCTGCTGTTGTTTTTCTTTATTTTGAAATTTACCTTCCGCATCTGCAAAATTTTTATTGGCAGATGCAATTAACAGACTGTCATTAATTGCGCTGTAAATTTTAAAATGTGTGTAGGCACTATCCCAGTTATTTGTTTTTGCATAACAGTCCGCAATTGTTTTATGAAGCTGGGCGTAGGCTTCTTTATCAAATTCGAAAGAACTGTTAAGTGCGTTGCTTAACAAAGAAACAGCCTCTTTATATTTTCCCTGTTCGTAAAATACACTGCCAAGTAGCTGACTAGATTGAGTGCGGCTGTCTGCATCAGGAGATTTTTTTGCAAAAGCAAATGCTTTTATTGCATACGGGTATGCTTTGTTAACATTATGTTCGTCAATATAATATCTTCCAAAAAAATAATTGGCTGTTGTCATCACATTATAAAGGGTATCTCTTCCGGCCATTCCTTTATAAATAAGATCATAATAATTTGTGGCGCTATCTATTTGTTTTAAACCTAAAAATGCCTGAATGTAATACAAATACAGGGTTTCTTCATTTCCTTTTAAGGCATTATCTCCTATATAAATCTTTGCTTCGTTCAGGTACTCCAATGCCTTATTATGCTGGCCGATTTCATTTAGCAGATTGCCCATATTGCTAAGCGCAAATCCAAGATTTAATGGCGATGCAAAAGCGGTATCCTTTTTTAGCAGTTCTTTGTAAACAGCAATACCACGCACTTTGTATTCTATTGATTTTTCATAATCGTTTATATCATTATAGTATCCTCCCAACATATCCAGCGCCTGGTATTTTATTTGGAGATTGGAAGAGGTATCGGATATCTGCAACATGCGTTTCATATTCTCTTTACGCAAATCATTCTGCGACGTATAGCCGTAAATATTATCCAATCTTGAAAGCGCCAGCATTTCGTAATCTATTTTTTTTATCTTTTTGGCAAACGTTGCTGCTTGTGTAAGATAGAAAGTTGCTGTGTCGTATTGTTTAAGATGCTCATGCGCAATTCCAGTAAAAAGACTAAACATACTTATTGTTCGGCTGCTGTCTTGCGGTACCAAAGCCACCCCCTGTTTACCTGCAACAGTTAATTTTTTATAACTGGCAACATCATCTGAACCGATTAATGTATTACAGTAAAGGTGCCATGCTTCTACTTTATCACTAAGTGAATTATATTTAGACAAATCAGGGGGTGACTGACTGAAAACATTTGTGGCTGCAGCAAAACAAAAAAAAAGGAGAAAAATATTTTTCAATGTTACAGTTTTATTTGTGCTACTACAGAACGATAGGTTTTACCGATAGGAATAATACTATCACCGCAAATTATTCTATTGGAGTGAAGTTCCTTGATTTTTTTTACCGCCACGGCATAACTGCGATGAACACGTAAAAAATTATTGCCGGATAGCTTTTCCATAAAGCCTGTCAGCGTTGTCAAAGTCATGTAGTTCTTCTTTTCAGTTACCACTTTGGTGTAGTCTTGCATAGCTTCAAGATAAACAATATCTTGTTGAGGTAATTTTACCTGGCTATGTCCGTCTTTTATAGTTAGTGATTCTTTCTCAAAAAGAACTTCGTACAAAATTGCCTTTTGTTTCATTTCCCAATATTCCTGTATGCGTTTGGCGGTAATTTGAAATCTCTCTGCAGTTAATGGTTTTAAAATATAATCAAGTGCAGAAAGCTCAAAACCATCTAAAGCAAATTCAGGATGAGAAGTAATAAAAATGGCAATGGGAACTTTTTGTTTTATTTGCCTTAAAACATCCAGACCACTTTGTTCAGGCATTTCAATATCCAGAAAAATCAGGTCGGGCTTTAAATCTTCCACTGCAGACAGCCCTTCAGCTACAGTATTAAAGCCACCATAGTGCTTAAGAAATGGAAACTGAGCGGCATATTCCCGTAATATCAATAAATCTACTGGGTTATCATCTATAGCTATAAATCGGATATTTGTTTCCATTGGGTGTTTTATGTACCAAATTTAAGTGTTTTAGCAAGTGCCTGTAAAAATAATGTGGAATTATTAAAACCAACTATGGTTGCTCCCCGTATATATTACAGTTAAGCTATCCAACTGGTTTCATGTTGGTTGTTTTAAGGGTTAAAGAAATTCCCTCCTGTTCTCAGGAGGGAATTTATATTTTGGGCAATATGTCAATAATTCTACCGGTGCTTATCCATCCAGTCCAACTCTTTTTTTGTAGTAAATGCCTGAACAATTGCAATAATAAACAGCATAGCAACATTGCCTGCCATATAGGTCAGGCTAAAGCAATAATAGTTTGTTACATCAATACTAAATTTTGTAAAAAAGGTTTTTAAATCCAGTGTTAAAAAAAGTAGCGCCGCAATTATACCAAGTACAAATAATATTTTTGAAATAATACGTACCGCTGATACCGGATGCATTTTGGTTCTTTTATAAAAAATATAATACACCGTTGAAAATAATGCCGCAGGAAGGGTAACCAAACATAATCCAAAAGTAATATCCAAATAAGTTCCAGGTAAAATTTTAAAAATACCATAAAAAGAAGCGATAAAAAATGCTATAATTATCGGCACCGAAAGAAACATCAGGAAAATTATGATGTAAAGTTTTGTATATTTTGCAAATCTGTCTTGCATCAATGCTGATTATTTAAAATAACTCAAATTGGTTTTTGGCGATAGCGTTAATAAAGTTTCAAACATTAACTTAATGGTATTTTCAATGTCATCTTTATGCAGCATTTCTACAGTTGTATGCATGTAGCGCAATGGTATTGAAATAAGCACCGATGGACAACCGTCGTTTGAATAGGCGAATGCATCGGTGTCGGTTCCTGTACTTCTGCTTACGGTATGGTATTGAACGGGAATTTTGTTTTTTTCTGCTACTGTTTGCACCACATCAAGCAGTTTATTGTGAACGGCAGGGCCAAAAGTTAATGATGGCCCAAGCCCACACGCACATTCTCCCTGTATCATTTTATTTATCATCGGCGTTGTGGTATCATGCGTTACGTCAGTAATTATAGCAATATCTGGCTTAATTCTACGAGCAATCATTTCTGCACCACGCAGGCCAATTTCTTCCTGTACTGCATTTACAATATACAACCCAAAAGGAAGTTTCTTCTTATTTTCTTTAAGTAAACGGGCTACTTCGGCAATCATAAAACCACCAATTCGGTTATCAAATGCACGGGCGATTAAATAATTGTAAGCAAGCTCATCATACCCTTCTTCATAAGTAGCAACAGCACCTATATGAATACCTAACGCTTCAACTTCCTTTTTGTTCCGGGCGCCACAATCCAAAAATAAATTATCAACTTTTGGTTGTGTTTCTTTTGAGTCTCCACTGGCCATTCGGGTATGGATTGCAGGCCAGCCAAATACGGCTTTAACTACCCCTTTTTTACCATGTATTAAAACCCGTTTTGCAGGTGCAATCTGATGATCTACTCCACCATTTCGCTTAAGATAAATAAGTCCATCAGAAGAAATATAATTTACAAACCAGCTTATTTCATCAGCATGAGCCTCAATAACAACCTTAAAAGGCGCATCCGGATTTATTATAGCAACTGCAGTTCCATATGGATCTGTAAAGTGGGTATCAACATAAGGCTTTATATACTCAAGCCAAATTTTTTGTCCGCTGCTTTCAAAGCCCGTAGGCGAAGGATTATTTATATAAGTTTTTAGAAAATTATACGATTTATCTGTAAGAATGCTCTTTGATTTTTTTGCTTTTGCCATGTTGAGTATTTAGTTGCCGCAAAATTACTTAAATACTGGCTATATAAGTTGCTAATGCAGAAAATAACATCATTCCATCCACAACAAAATAGTAAAATATATAACTTCTTTTTTTTGCTGAAAGCAGATAAACGCCTAACAATGCTACCGTAGATATCTGCAGTGCAACGGACTGCTTAAAAGTGATTCCATAATCCTGAAAAAGAAAATTTGTTATAAACAAAATTGCAAAAATGCTGTAGATTAGAATCGTGAGCAAAACTGGCCCCAAATCGGTTGCCAGGCTATGCAGGCCACGCATTTTATCCACGTTTTTATCGCGGTTATCAAATATAATACACAGCATCAGCATAAAGAGAAAGCGGCGGCTTATTACAAATAAATCGGCTTCATTTAAAAGGAGATATGTTTTTTGTAGCGGGATAAAGGCGGTTACATAAGCCCAAGTAAAAGATAACAGAACGGTTTTAATAAAACCAGCTTTTCTTGTAAAATACAAAGCCTTAAATGGCAAAAGCGGAATAGCATATAACAACGTTAATACAACAGCCGTAATTACATAGCTTATGGGCAACGCAGATTTAACAAGGCAGTACAACAAACCCAAACCGGCAATAAAAAAAATAAGTATGTTGGTGGCTACGTTAGCGAACAACGCCTTCAAATTTTTCTTGTCAGAAAAAGATGTTTTACTTACTACCCAGTAAAAATTATAGCTGCAAAGGGTTGCAAAAAAAATGAATCCGTAAATATATAAGTTAGCACTAAGCTGCAGCAAATGTGTTGTTTGAAAAGCCAGCGCTGCACCACAAAAAGCTATAAAAATAGAATGGGATAAGATGAACTGAAACCACTTCATTTACTGGCAAATGAAATAGACAGGATCGGTTGTAGTTACTACGTTACTCTTATTTTTCGCAAAATCTTTTATATAAAACTCAAGATATATCGTATCCGTGTGCAAAGGAAACCCAGGCTGCGACTTACATTTTAAAACTTTATCGATTTTTACTTCAATATCTGCCTTGAAATTACTTTTTGCTGCGGATTGTATATTTGGGAAAGGAACAGAGTCGAAGTCGTTAGTCAATAGATTTTTCATGTATACAAAAGCGGTATCGCTGCCGTCAATATATCCTAAATCTCCCTCGGCATCGGTTATGCTAAGTTTAACCGCCGGCGTAACAGAATTTGATGACAGGTCAACAGCATTTGGAGAAACAGATTTATAACTTATCTGCGGGGCTGTAGTGTATTTATCTTTTTTACAAGCCGTAAAAAATAAAATTGCTATGGTAAATAGTAAAGTGTATCGCATCTTTGTGTTTTGTATGTCAAATTTAATGATTGCAAGTGAAACAATTCGTTAAAAATATGGAGTTCGAAAAAAGAGTTTTTGCTGCTTCCGAAGATAGTTTTAACGGACTGGCGCTCGAATTGTTCAATTATCAGTACCAAAACAATGCGATTTATCGTAAATATTGCGATGCTATAAATGTAAACGCTGCCGAGGTTGACAACATTAAAAAGATTCCTTTTTTACCAATCTCCTTTTTTAAAACGCATATGGTAACAACAACTTCATTTGAACCCGAAATGGTTTTTGAAAGCAGCGGCACCACACAAACAACAAACAGCAAACATTATGTAAAAGACATTTCTATTTATAAAGAGAGTTTTACAAATTGCTATCGTAAATTTTATGATCTGCCTCAAAGCAAATGTGTGCTAGGGCTTTTGCCTTCTTATCTGGAAAGAAAAAACTCGTCATTGGTATTAATGACAGAAGAACTGATAAACGCCAGTAACAATAATTTAAGTGGATTTTATTTGTATGATTACGAAAAACTGCACCGTACTTTATTGCACAACGAATTATTAAAACTACCCACCTTACTTATTGGCGTTACTTATGCTTTGTTGGATTTTGCAGAAAAATTTCCTGTAACGCTTCGCAATACTATTGTTATGGAAACCGGTGGTATGAAAGGCCGGCGTGAAGAAATGACCAGACAGGAAGTTCATTCGCAACTACAAAATAGTTTTGGATTAAGCCTTATTCATTCGGAATATGGTATGACGGAATTACTTTCGCAGGCCTACAGCAAAGGTGATGGTATTTTTCACTGCCCCGGATGGATGAAAATTTTATTACGTGAGGAAGACGACCCATTTAATTTGATAGCAAATAAAGATGCCAAAGAAAAATCTTTAACTGGAATTATAAATATTATTGACCTTGCAAATATTTACAGTTGTTGCTTTATTGCTACTGATGATATTGGCCGATTACACGCCAATAGTAGCTTTGAAGTACTAGGCCGAATGGACAACAGTGATGTTAGAGGATGCAGTTTAATGGTTTTGTAAACCAGTTATCAACAAAGTTTTTTAAAGTCTTAATAAATTTTATTTTCGGGTTGAATTTTTTAAATCAATATCCCTATCTTTGCACTCCAAAAATAAAAAGGCTGAATTGGTAGCTCAGTTGGTAGAGCAATACACTTTTAATGTATGGGCCCTGGGTTCGAGTCCCAGCCAGTTCACAAAGCTCCCGTTTTACGGGAGCTTTTTTTATAGAATGGTAGCTAAGTGGGTAGCGCATCCCGATTTTTATCGGGAGGGCCCTGGGTTCGAGTCCCAGCCAGTTCACAAGGCTCCCGTTTTACGGGAGCCTTTTTTAGTTTATGCCATTT
>JBBQPX010000143.1:0-7225 GCA_038216775.1 Chitinophagales bacterium | reverse complement strand
GTAAAGTGATTACAGAAGTTGCTCAATAGACTGTTTTTTCAAAAGCAACAAGAACACGATATTCTTTTAAGGGAACAATTTTATCAGGTGACTTTTTCGAAGGTTTTCTCAAATAATTTATTTGAGAATACTATTTTTTATGTTAATAATATTCTATATTTAAGTGTCCATTTATTAACCTTCACTTAAACCTTTTAGTATGTTATCCTTTAACAAAACAAAGTTATTAACTGGTTACACCAGCCGCTTTGGCCCTTTAACCAACGACCTTGTAGATGCTTTTACTTTTTTATTTAGTAAGATAGAAGCAGACCCACGCTTTACTGATACAAATACCGACCGCCGTAAACTGGCATATTGCCTGGCCACTTCTAAATGGGAAACTGCACATACAATGAGACCCATTGATGAAAAAGGTGGCGATGCTTATTTTAATAAACGTTACGGCCCGGGAACTGGCCCCGGAAAAAATGTAGGTAATACCCAACCTGGCGATGGAGCCCGTTTTCACGGCCGTGGTTATGTACAGCTTACCGGCAGAGCTAATTATGCAAAAGCAAAAAAACTCACTGGTGTTGATTTGCTCATAAATCCTGACAGAGCTAAAGAACCAGAATTGGCGTACCAGATTGCCATGCAAGGAATGAAGGATGGTTGGTTTACCGGCAAAAAATTGTCTAATTATTTTTTTGCTGATACTGCAGACTATTACAATGCCCGACGCATGATAAATATTGTTGACAAGGCGCAGGAGATAGCTGATATTGCAAGAGGCTTTAGTGAAATTTTAAGAGAATCAAAAGCCTGAAAATTATAATACAAAAAAAGGGCAATTTATAAAAAATTGCCCTTTTTAAGTTGGGTTACTAGGATTCGAACCTAGACAAACAGAATCAAAATCTGTTGTGCTACCTTTACACCATAACCCAGTTTTCACATTAGAACCTCTAAAAGGAGTGCAAAAATAAGGGTTGTTAAAAAATATGCCAAAAGTATTTTTTAGCCTAAAAAAAATAATCTAACCTGATTTTTAATTCAAAAAAAGCGGAGTCTGATTTTAAACTCCGCTTTTGTACAAATTGATTACTTACTCCGCATCCTCCTTTTCCTTCAGCCCCTTAATTAAATCCAAAGCCTCGGCAACTACATCGCACATAATCGTAATTAAAGAACCTGGTTTTACATTATTGTAAGCGTGCATTATCGCTTCTTTTTCATTGTATATAATCTCAATGGGTATTTCTTTAGGTTGAGTTTCCTTTATACCTTCTACCAACAGATTCACAATTTCTTCAGCTGTGCGGCCACGTAAATTTTTATCCTGGCGGATGATTATCTCATCAAAATACCTTCCAGAGATTTTGCCCAATTCTTTAATGTCTTCATCTCTTCTGTCGCCTGTGCCGCTGATGATGCCAACTTTAGGTTCGCCATCCAGTTTGCTTACAAAATCGCAAAGCAATTCAAGTCCGGCAGGATTATGTGCAAAATCAACCAAAAACTGAAAATGTTTAAACTGAAACAGATTCAATCGTCCCGGCGTTTGTGTAGTGGAAGGAATAAAAGTCTGCAACGCTAATCTAATATCTTCAATTTCGATATTGCGCCAAAAGTAAGTGCTTAGTACAGCAGGCAGGCAATTCATAATATTATGCAATGCCTTACCAGCATAAGTTACCGGCACATCTGTTACTTTAATAACCCGTATTTTCCAGGTGCCTTTCATAATGGTGATGTAGCCGTTTTCAAACACAGCGGCATAGCCACCTTCTTTTGCATGTTTAATAATCCGCGGATTATTTTCATCCATACTGAAGTATGCAATATTACAGGTTAAGCCTTCCCGCATGGCATAAACCAAATCGTCATCAGCATTTAAAATAGCATAACCATGTTTAAATGTTGTTTCAGGCACTACCGCTTTCACTTTGGCCATTTGCTCCATAGAATCAATGCCGCCGAGGCCAATATGATCAGCACTAATATTGGTAACGATAGAAACATCGCAATTTTGAAAAGCCAATCCGTTCTTTAAAATGCCGCCTCGGGCACATTCTAAAACTGCAAAATCAACCGTTGGGTCTTTCAATACAAACTGACTTGAAATAGGTCCTGTGCAATCGCCCTTCATCATCAATTGATTTTGAATATACACACCATCGCTGGTAGTGTACCCAACTTTATAACCTGCTGTTTTTGCAATATGTGCAGTTAATCTTGTTGTGGTAGTTTTTCCGTTTGTACCTGTAATGGCAATAATAGGAATGTTGCCTGCACTGCCTTTCGGAAACAACATATCAACAACCGGCTCGGCTACATTACGTGGCAAGCCAACTGATGGATCAATGTGCATACGGAAACCAGGTGCCGCATTTACTTCTAATATGGCACCACCGTTTTCTTTTACAGGGGTACGCAAATCAGTAGCCATAATATCAATACCACAAATATCCAGACCAATAATTTTTGCAATACGCTCACACATAATAACGTTGGCAGGATGTACTTCATCCGTAACATCTGTGCTTGTACCTCCGGTAGATAAGTTTGCCGTTGACTTCAGTAAAACAAGTTCATCTTTTGCCGGAACTGTTTCTAAGGTGTACCCTGCATCATCCAGCATTTTTTGCGTAGACTGATCAATAGTAATTTGCGTTAAAACTTTTTCGTGCCCGTAACCGCGGCGTGGGTCTTTGTTAACTTCGTCAATTAAATATTGAATATTGTTTACGCCATCGCCGGTTACAGCCGCAGGTGTACGCAAAGCAGCACAGATAAATTTGTAGTTGATAACCAGTATTCTAAAATCGAAACCGGTAATATATTTTTCTACAATTACGCTGCGGCCATATTCCTTGGCGGCAGCTAAAGCTTTAACAGCCTGCTCCCAGTTTATAATGTTGGTGGTATTTCCCTTACCATGATTACCATCAATTGGTTTGATAACAATCGGATAGCCAATCCTTTCAATCACGCTTTGTAAACCTTCTTCGCTTCTTACCACATCACCTTTTGGTACAGGTATTTCAGCGGCATCAAGTAAGTTTTTTGTTTCCTCTTTATCGCAAGCAATATCAACGGCAATATTACCCGTAGTACTTGCAATAGTTGCCCTTATTCTTTTTTGATGTACGCCGTAACCCAACTGCACCAGCGAATGCTTATTTAAACGGATATAAGGAATGCCTCTTTTCGCAGCTTCATCCACAATGCAACCTGTGCTTGGCCCAAGTCTCGTCTCCTCCCTTATTTCACGAAGCTTCATAATATCATCAGCCAAATCGTAATCAACATTATCGGTTAAAGCCTGCGCCACACGTACCGCCGCCCGGGCGGCGTAAACGCCGGCATCTTCCTCCATATAACTTATACATACATAATACTCACCTTCCTGCCCGGTGCCACGTGTGCGGCCAAAGCCTGTATCCATGCCTGCAAGCGTCTGCATTTCCAGTGCAATATGTTCAATAACGTGGCCCATCCATGTTCCTTCATCAACACGCTCAAAAAACCCACCACGTGTACCAACGCTGCACCGGTGCTCAATCATGGTAGGAAACATCGCTTCAAGCCGCTCTCTAAAACCATCAATATTGTTTGTAGGGCGCTGCTCCATATCCTCCAGGTCAAGCTTCATCTGAATTAGTTTGGTGCGGCGAACGCTCCAGTAATTTGGCCCTCTAAGAATTTTAATTTCAACAATCTTCATAAATAGAACAGTTTTATGTTTTGGTAAGGCAAAATGTAAAAAGTTAAAAGTCAAAAGGCAAAATTCAAAATTGAAAATCAGAAAGTGCTCATATTTTTGAGTTTTTACTTTTGAATTTTGATTTAACTATAAAATGGAAATTACCAAAATCATCTTGCTTTACAAAAAACAAAATTTGTAAATTGTATCAGTAAAACAATCAAATGACTAATCGCCGGTCTTTCTTACAAAAAATAAGCATGGCTTCTGCCGCTGCAATTGCGGCAAATGCGCTGCAACCTGCCTGGAGCCGCAATCTCCAATCAGCCTTAAAAAACAATGAGTTAGTGCCGCCATCGGAGTTGGCTAGTGATGAAGAATTTTGGGAGTTTGTACAGAAATCGTATAATATTCCGCCGGATTTTATCAACTTAAACAATGGCGGGGTTGCACCTGCACCAAGGTCTGTGTCGGATGCTATGAAAGCCAATTACGACATCAGCAACCAGGCGCCCAGTTATTTTATGTGGCGTATTATTGACAAAGGTAGGGAGCCAATACGTAAAAGGCTTGCCAGGCTTGCTGGTTGCGATACCGAGGAAATTGCCTTGCACCGAAATGCAAGTGAAGCTTTAGAAACGGTAATTATGGGCCTTAATTTAAAAGCCGGCGATGAAGTAGTACTTACAAAGCAGGATTACCCGAATATGATTAATGCCTGGAAACAGCGAGAAAAAAGAGATGGAATAAAACTGGTTTGGGTAAACCTGGAGTTGCCGAGTGAAGATGAAAATTACCTGATAAATAAATATACTGACGCCTTTACACTCAAAACAAAGCTGGTGCAGATTACACACATGATAAACTGGATTGGTCAGAAAATACCTGTGCGTAAAATAGCAGATGAAGCAAAGAAAAAAAATATTGATGTTCTGGTTGATGGCGCCCACACTTTTGCTCATTTTGAGTTTTTAATACCTGATTTAAATTGCGATTATTTTGGCACCAGTCTGCACAAGTGGCTGGGAGCGCCGGTGGGAACGGGTATGCTGTATGTGCGTAAAGAAAAAATAAAAGATGTTTGGCCGTTGTTTGGTGCGGTAGAAAAGCAAGAAGATAATATTCGAAAGTTTGAACACCTTGGAACCCGTCCGTTTTATATTGAAGAAGCAATTGATAAAGCAATAGATTTTCAAGAAATGCTGGGCGCTAAAAGAAAAGAGGAACGCCTACTTTATTTAAAAAATTACTGGATGAATAAAGTGAAAGATTTGCCCAAAGTAAAGCTGCACACATCGCTTAAAAAAGAGTTTGGATGCGCTATAGGTATGGTGAGTATAGCGGGTAAAGAAGCCGGGGAATTAGATAGCTACCTTTTTAATAATTATAAAATTCATACAGTGCCGATTAACATAGAAAACATACATGGTTTAAGAATAACTCCCAATGTTTATACAAGCATAAAAAACCTCGACGTGCTGGTAGAAGGAATAACAGCTTTTACGAAAATCTAATTTAATGCTTATTAACAGTGGTTGATAACAGTTTGGTAACATTAAAACACGTTTTCCCTTATTTTTGCGTTAATCAATAAAATGATAAATGCAATTTGCTAAAGGAAAACTTATTGCGATTGGTGGTGCAGAGGATAAAGGAATAGAAAAAGATAAGGGAGACCACCATCGTTATAATCTCAATTTTTTTGAACTTGGAATACTTTCCCGTATTGTAGTAGAAGCTGGCGGTCCCCTCAGTCGTATAGAAGTAATTACTACAGCCAGCATGATTCCCTATGAAGTTGGCGATAATTATTTGAATGCTTTTGGTAAAATCGGTTGTACTAATATCGATATTATGCATATTCGCACCCGTGCAGATTTAGCCAATGCTGATTATACCGAGCGTATAAATGCCTGTGATGTGGTAATGTTTAGCGGCGGTAACCAGTTGCGTCTTAGCACTACTTTTGGTGGCACGGCTTTTTTTCAACGAATAATGGAGCGGTATATTAATGAAGAGAATTTTATTGTTGCGGGCACATCTGCAGGTGCTATGGCTATGAGTAATACCATGATTTACGAAGGCAATGCTGCCCGAGCACATTTAAAAGGAGAGGTGAAAATTACAACTGGTCTTGGGTTTATGACTAATGTTATTTTTGATTCTCATTTTGAAAAAAGAGGCCGCTTTGGCAGGCTAGCGCAGGCTGTGGCCACAAATCCTTCTTGCATTGGTATTGGATTGGGAGAAGATACAGGCATGATAGTAACAGGCGGTAATAGAATGGAAGCTATTGGCAGCGGGTCGGTTATTATTATCGATGGTCATGATATTGATTACAGCAATATTGCCGATATCTCTCATGGCAATCCTTTCAGTGTTGATAATCTCAAAGTTCATTTTTGCGAAAATGGAAATGGTTATTTGGTTGCTGAGCGGAAATTTATTCCAGTGGCAAGGGAAGGTTCTATAATAAATAAAAAGATTTCTGTAGAGTAAAAATAATAGCATCATAAAATTTTTAAATGCATCTGCAAATAGTGGGTGCATTTTCTTTTTAACTAACCAGTAAATCTATTCTGATTAATAAAATAAAAGAAATGTCCAGAAATAAATATTAGATGGCAGCACCGGCATAAGTGCCATGTAAAAGCTAATCGGCCAAATGGAATTTCATGTTTGTATATCAATGTCTTCTAGGTTGCTTTGAAAATCAATAAAAATCTACTTCGGTATATGCAGAAATTAGAAGGCTTAAAAAAGTAAAAAATCTCAAATAGGCAGGCCCGCTTGTTTTTAAGAATTATTGTTTTTCATAAAAATAAAATGTGGGTTTCGGTTTTCACAAAATAGAGCTTTTTAATGACCGTATTTTTACGCAATGAAGAGGGTTCAAAATCCTTTTTAAAAATTATTTACTCACAAGGGTATAAAATTTACTACAATGTTATTACCTTAGGTGTGCCGAAGTTTTTTTATGGCTGCCCTAATCTCACGTTTCTATAAAGCTAACCCCGCAATATTTTTCTGTACACGTAACTGTATTGTTTTGTACCGTGATTTAAAAGTATAAATTCATTGCTTCCCGGGATAACGATAAGTATATAATTTATTCAAAACGCAAACTGTTTATAATATGGCAAAAGACAAATTAAGCCGCAAACATTTTCTTAAATCTCTGACCGGGTTTAAAAAAAATGCTACAGAAGTCGCATTGGTTGAACCAGACGGCGATTCAGACGATCCGCTTTTTGAAAAATATGCCAGAAAGACCTTGGGCAACCGTGTTTATACAAATAGAGTGGAAGTGCCAATAATTGGCCAGGAAAATCCCGAGGCAAACAGGATAGGTACTGTTACCAGTGGGCTTGCACCATACACAGGCTCATGGACTGTTTGGCAGGTAACACATTTACTACGCCGCTGTGGCTTTGGTATTAAAAAAGCCGATGTAGATGCATTGCTTTTATTAAGGCCAGGTTCTGCAGTTGACGCTATGCTAAATATTGCTACGCCAACTATACCCAGTCCTACACC
>JBBQPX010000142.1:0-7226 GCA_038216775.1 Chitinophagales bacterium | reverse complement strand
GGTGGTCGACCCCGGTCGTCCCGATTTTCATCGGGACGGCTCTATGCTACGTTTATCCTGTTATCCTCACCCCCGAGACAAGGGGGCATGTCTGCCATGCTTGCGCAATTTCATCACCCCACAATTTCAAATCTTACAACCACTATCTGATTGCTTTGATAACACAAAATTAAGGGAAAAGCCCATTACGTTTAATATATTTCATAAAATATTTGGAAATTATAGAAATAATTCAAATATTTGCTTATCTTATTGAAAGTAATTTAAAATATAATCCAAAATGGCGACCAAATTAAATCTTGACAAACTCGATTTACAGATAATTCACGAAATGATGGAGACTTCTGAAATCTCTTATGCGGAATTGGGTAAAAAGCTTTTTGTAAGTGGCGGAACCATTCACGTTCGTATAAAAAAGCTACAGGAATTTGGTATTGTTAAGGGCACAAAAATGGATGTCGATATCAAGCAATTAGGTTACGATATCACTGCTTTTGTAGGAATTTACCTCGAAAAAAGTTCCCTCTACGATGCAGTTGCCAAAGAACTGATGAACATACCCGAAATTGTGCGCCTCAATTATATCACCGGTAACTACAGCATGTTTATTGAAATAGTTTGTAAAGATATAAGCCAATTAAGATTTGTATTACACGATGAGCTGCAAAAAATAAAAGGCATCGACCGCACCGAAACGTTCATTTCACTTGAAGAAGGATTTAGTAGAAATGTGCAGGTGGCGCCAGCGGATTAGAAGCCCCCTCCGCCCCCTGAAGGGGGAACTTGAAATACTCTAATACTTTGAGCATTATTTCGGAAGTTTAAGGCTTAAATAAATGCGGACTATATAAATTATTTTACTGCTGCCAGTTCCCCCTTTAGGGGGCGGAGGGGGCTTGAGGCTTCAGGGGCTATGCTTTCACATCCACCGCATCCCTTAAACCATTACCCAATAAATTAAACGCCAGCACCAGCAGCATAATAGCAAATCCGGGTATTAAAGCCAGCATTGGATTGTGCGTAATAATAAAATTGTAATTCTCCTTTATCATTAAACCCCAGCTCGGTTGTGGCGGCTGAATACCAATACCCAAAAAACTTAAACCGGCTTCTACAATAATAGCCGTAGCAAAATTAGATGCAGCAATCACCATAACCGGCCCGAGTATATTCGGTAAAATATGCCGTAGAATAATGCGTCCATCTTTTAAACCCAAAGCTCTTGCTGCCTGTATGTATTCCATCTCTTTAATAGCCATAACCTGCCCACGTATTAAACGTGCTACGCTCACCCACATGGTTAAACCAACAGCAATAAAAATCTGCCAGAAACCTTTACCCATCGCCATAGTAATAGCGAATACTAAAAGTAATGTAGGAATGCTCCAGGTAACATTTACCAGCCACATAATCACTTCGTCAATCCAGCCACGGTAATAACCTGCCAATGCACCCAGCAAAATACCCAGCGTTAAAGAAATTAGCACAGCAATTAAACCCACAGCCAGACTTACCCTTGTACCAATAATCAGCCTGCTTAAAATGTCTCTGCCAAACTTATCTGTACCGAGCCAGTATTTTTTATTGATGATATTTTTTTCAATGTTTGCGGGATTATTAAAAGTTAATTGGTTGATTGAATAATACTGTACAACGGTTGTATCATCATCAATAAATTTATTTATTAAAAGACTATCTCCGCTGATGCGGTAACCTTTTATAGGAACTAATTGAAACTGATTTTTTTTGCCATTAATAAAATGCTCAAGCCAGCTTGTATTATCTGTGTTTATAGTTGGTACTTTTAAAAACTGCTGATTGTAACCCGGCTTCTTTGCCTGTATTTCTACTGTTTGCAAATCTGCATTGGGCGAACTATCCGGTGCAATCAGGTATCCGAAAATAGAAACCAGCGTAGAAATAGTAATCACAATCAACCCAAACAAAGCACCCTTGTTTTTTTTGAGCCGCTTCCACATTTCCGCCTTAAAAGAAAAAGAATCCTGCATACGATGTAAATTACTGAAATGGATTAAGACTCTGGTAAAGAAGAACCGGCCAACAGCACATCATTTGTCCATTCCCTTATTTCTGTACAAAGTAAATCGTACTCGGCCCAGTCTTTGGCAAATGTTGGTATAATTGTTTTTAAAGTTGATTGCCAATCGTCTGAATTGTAATTTTCAGGAAAGCATTTCTTTAATAAATTAAGCATAGCTGCAACTGCTGTAGATGCACCAGGCGATGCGCCCAACAAAGCAGCAATTGAACCATCACCCGCACAAACGAGCTCGGTACCAAACTCAAGTTTGCCGCCTTTTTCTTCATCTTTTTTTATTACCTGCACCCGCTGACCGGCAACTACCAGTTTCCAATCTTCTTTTTTTGCCAGTGGATAATATTCTTTCAACGCATTCATTCTATCATCATCCGATTGACGCAACTGCTGAATTAAATATTTTGTAAGTGGCAAATTATGCCAGCCTGCAGATAGCATTGGCACCATATTGTGCCACTCTATACTTTTTGGTAAATCGAAGTAAGAACCATTTTTTAAAAACTTGGTGCTAAAACCTGCAAAGGGTCCAAACAGCAATTCCTTTTTACTATCAATAATTCGGGTATCTAAATGCGGCACGCTCATGGGCGGCGCACCAATAGATGCTTTGCCATAAACCTTTACCGCATGTTGGGCTATGATGTTTTCGTTGGTGCATTTAAGCCATTGCCCACTCACCGGGAAACCGCCGTAACCTTCACCTTCTTTAGTATCTGATTTTTCTAACAATGGTAAAGCAGCACCACCGGCACCAATAAAAACAAAATCAGCATTTGCTTTTATTTTATCATCGGTTGATAAATTTTTAACGCTCACTTCCCAGCTTCCGTCTTTTTCTTTTTCTAAATCTCTTACTTCATGATTTAAATAAAGTGTTACGTCAGGTAATGTTTCAAGATGTGCAAACATAGCATCTGTAAGTGCGCCAAAATTTACATCGGTACCAATATCCATTTTTGTACCTGCAACTTTTTTATAGTTGCTTCTGCCTTCCATAATTAAAGGCATCCATGTTTTTAATTCAGTAACATCATCAGAAAAGTGCATGCCGGCAAACAGCATATTTTTAGTCAGCGCATCAAAACGCTTTTTCAGCGATGCAACATTTTCTTCTCCCCAAACAAAACTGATATGCGGTACGTGGTTGATAAAACTCTTTGGATTTGAAATATATTTTTGCTGTACCAAAAAAGTCCAGAACTGTTTACTCATTTCAAATTCACTCGCAACCTTTACCGCCTTGGAAATATCGACAGAACCATCTGCTTTTTCTGAAGTATAATTTAATTCGCAAAACGCTGAATGGCCAGTGCCTGCATTGTTCCAGGCATCGCTACTTTCTTCAGCAGCTTTGGATAGTCGCTCAAAAATAGTGATGGAGCAGTTTGGCATCAGCTCTTTTAAAAGTATGCCCAATGTAGCGCTCATAATACCGGCACCAATTAAAATAATATCAGATTTATTAGGTTCGTGTAAATTCATTGTAATCTCATTTTACGTTTCTGCCCTTCCAACTATAACTGCCAAATTTACCAAGCCAGCCTGCAATAACAGTGTATAAAATATGAAAAGGTTGAAATAAAGGAAACATCCACAGCATTTTTTGCTTACCAAAAAACTTTGCAACCGGGTAGAGGAAAATTAATTCAACGGTAGTTTTAATAACCATCAACAACAACCAAAGTTGCATAATGGATAATTGATAATGGATAATGGATAATTTTTCAGTTTTAAAAAGACTTATAATAGGTAAAACCAAAAGCAGCATATTGGTGAAATACACAACTACGAGTACGCCAAAAATTCTTTTGTCATCATATTTATCTGCCTTGCTTGCCCAGCGAATACGTTGGTTTAAAAATTCTTTTAAAGAATGTACCGGTTCTGTCTGCACAATAACTTCCTTCGATTTTAAAAACAAAACCTTATCCGGATATGTCTTGTAAATTTTATGCATCAGCAGCATATCATCCCCGCTTGCAATATTATCTATGCCTGCAAAACCACCAACTTCTTCAAATGCTTTTTTAGTGTAAGCCAGATTTGCACCGTTGCACATGCTGTGTATTTTTTTATAAACGGAAGCGCCAGTTATTCCCTGCAAGGTCATAAAATCAAGTGCCTGAAACGCTTGTAGGAACACGCCTTGTGGCGTGTTCTCTGAATTCGCCGCAAGGCGAATTCCTACGGGCATGGCAATAAATACCGGCTTATTTTCTTCATAAAACGCAGCTATAGTTTGCAGCCAGTTTTGCTGTACCAAACAATCTGCATCCGTAGTAACAATAAGTTCTCCGGTTGATTGGGCAATGGCAATTTCAATGGCTTTCTTTTTGTAGGAATTTAAGCCATCAGACACGAAATCTTTAAGCGAAATAAGCTTTGCTCCTTTACTAGCATAACTTTCAACAATCGCCGCAGTTCTATCCGTCGAAAAATCATCAACAACTAAAACTTCAAATAATTCTTTAAGGTAAGATTGATTGCAGACCGAATCCAGACAAGCCGCAATATTATCTTCTTCATTTCTTGCCGGAATAATAACGGAAATTTTTGTTGAAGGCTTAAAATCTACAACCGGCAATCTAAAATCTGCAATCCCAACCCAGCTTTTCCAATAGTAAAATATCAGTGTACAATACACAAGCAAAAAGAAAAGGGCTGTTATATAAAATAGCATCATGTTTTACTTAATTCTTAGTTGCAATTGATTTTGCTTCGCTAATAATTTCTGCAGGATAATTTGAAAGTTCCAGAATCTTAATTGCATTTCTGGATGTTAACTGACCTCGTTTTAATTTATGGTCGAAAATTAATTTATCATTTTCAATATCTTCCACAAAATGGTACAGGTCATATTCGGTTTTTAAAAGCTCTGCCAACTCTATATCGTGGGTAGAAACAAATACTATATTATCCTGTTTATTTAAAAAACTCAATATAGCTTTTGCGGCAGCAACCCGTTCAATAGTATTTGTACCTTTAAAAACCTCATCTAAAATAAACAGGTTTTGAAATGAATTGATTGATTGACTAATTAAACCTGATATAACATTTACCTCCTCAAAATAATAACTTTTAGCATCCGATAAACTATCATCAATACGTATGGAAGAAAATACTTTCACAAATGGCGTAATAAACTCATCTGCAAAGCAGGTATAAATAGTTTGTGCTAAAATAGAATTTATGGCAACAGCACGTATAAATGTTGATTTGCCCGACATATTAGAACCGGTTATTAAAATGCTTTTCCCCTCTATTGTAAGTGAGTTGGCTACACAGTTTTCTACAAGCGGATGAAAGAGATTTGTAAATTGAAGTTCCTTTTTTCTATCAATAAAAACCGGCACAGTAATTTTGTTTCCGCCTGCACGAACCGATGCTGTGGAAATAGCTGCATCAATACTGCCCACAAATCTCATTACTGTATTAACATCCGTTTTTTTGTTTTGTAATGTTTTTAGTACGCTGAAAAATGAATGAATCTCTATCAGAAAAAGTGCTTTTAGCAATTCGAAAATCATAAAAATAACTTGAGCTATTTCATTATCGCCGTAATCGCCGAAATTAAGAAGTCGAAACTTTCGTTGAAAAACTGCAAGACTTGCCACACTATCTTCAACTTCATTTTTTTTGAATGGAATATCTCTCTTAAAAAAAGCTTTTGAAACAGCTAACAGCAGATTTAACTGCGGAAATGATTTGCTGAATTTGTATGTATTTTTTTTATTCCAGTAATGGAAAAACAAGTTAACAGCAAAAGGTATCATTAGCCAGATAAGCATAACAGGATACCAAAACGACAAAATCAGCAGTACAACTACCAACAAAGTGTCAACGATAAATAGCTTTGCCCAGGTTGGCTTGTCTAAAAGTTTATCTTGTAATAGCGTGGTAATATAATAAGCTTCACTTTTATTAAGTTGTGATAGAAGAAACTGTGCATCTTCTCTTGCTGCTTTATGTGCAGAAAAAAAACTCACCTGCTTATTAAATTCTTCCAGCTCTGTTAAATTGTTAGAGGGGCGGCTTAGTTTATCAAATAAAAACTGTTGGCCCGGTTTGCTGCTTGTTCTGTCTAGGTGGCAAAACAAATCGTAAAAATCTATATCAGTTTTTGTTTGTTCAGATAGTGTATGAAATTCATTTGAAGGATTGAGCTTAGTGTAGGCTTCAATTAAATCGAAATTGCGATATTCATTCTTCTTTTCGCCCCATTCACTGCTGATTTTTTGCAGCAATTTTTTCTTCTTTTTCTTCATGATTAAAAAAGAAAGAAATGCAAACATCCACACAACAAAAAGAATGGAAATGATGAAATAAAGCACGAAATATAAGTTGATGACAAAAATTGTTCAATAAAGATTTTCCGTACAAGTCCCAACTCAACATGTAATGTCGGGATGCCGATAATTAATCGGCATGTGACACAGCGGTGATACTGTGAGAAACCCTGTCCGTTGCTACAAAAATAAATTTTAAAATCTCAAACGAATGATTATCTTTGTTTAGTTGCATAAACAACTATATGTCAAACAACCAATTTAAGCGTGGAGAGTTATACAGCTTTATTACAGGTAAGGCCAGTACAGCAATTGCCCGCCGGTTGCAAAAGAATTTTAAGCTAAGTAACGTTGATATAACCATTGAGCAATGGAGCGTTTTATATCATTTGTGGAAACAGGACGGATTGAGTCAGCAGCAGCTTTGCGAAGCTACCTTCCGTGATAAGCCCAGCATAACCCGGCTGGTAGATAACCTTGAAAAACTGAAATTAGTTAACCGTGTGGCCTCTAAAAACGACAGGCGCATTAACATGATTTACCTTACCAAAGAGGCGCAGGATTTGCAGGTACAAACCATGGAAATTGCCAATCAAACCCTTAACGAGGCTCTAAACGGCGTAACCAACGGGCAGATTGAAATTGCGAAAGAGGTTTTGCAGAATGTGTATGATAACCTGAAGTAGAGCCCCCATCCCCTAAAGGGGAGATTATCGAAGCGAATGGGGCTGAATGAAAATTGAAAAGAATCTTAATTAATAATACTCCAAAACCCCCCTTTAGGGGCTGGGGGCTGGGGGCAAATTTTATACCATGAGCACATCAACATCAACCACCAATGCACTTAAAGGCGGCGAATGGTTAATTAAAGAAAGCAATGC
>JBBQPX010000141.1:0-7246 GCA_038216775.1 Chitinophagales bacterium | reverse complement strand
AATCGATAGATTCTTATATATGCCGCCATTTGCAATTGCAGCGCCTGCATCCGTCAACGAAATCGCAATATTACCTGTTCCACCATCAGAGTTATCTCCGGTTGTAGAAAAAGAATATGGTGACCCTGACTGGTCGCTTGATGAAAAAATACCTGTATTAAAATTTACAAAAGCTCCTCCATTTATCTTACATTTTATAAATGTGGTTGGTGGCGGCGGTGCACCAGCATAAGTAACATCAAACGGACATCCGCCTCCTGTAGGCGTGTAATTGAATGTACCCGCTGCCGTTGGCGTGTTTGTGCTCCTTAATGTAACAGTTTGTGTACCCATAGCAACATTGCCTGTACCAGAAAAAGTTACACCGTTGTTGCTGGCGCTTGTAGTAGTTATATTATAAGAGCCGGGGTTGTAACGCTTAAAGTTAAAGTAATGGTATTAGAAGTGTTCAATACTGTGCCTGCTGCATATGTTCCATTCACTGTTGCACCCGTACAGGTAAAAGTTGCAGGCGGTAATGGTGCTGCTACTGTAACCGTAAACTGGCAACCGCTGGTTGGCGTAAAATTAGTTGGCGTAGCAGCTGCAGGCGTTCCGTTGGCAATCAACCTTACCGATTGGGCACCAACAGCACTAAACCCACCACTTGCAGAAAAACTAAAACCATTTGCACTGTTTGTAACAATGGTATAAGTTCCCGGGCTGGTAACATTTACACCTAAATCAATATAATTGCTGCCATCAAGCGCCACACCTGTTGTGTAAGTGCCCTGCGCAGTTGCGCTGCTACAGTTTGTATAGGTAAAAGCAGCGGGTGGTAAGCCATTGGCAAAACTTACGCTAAAATTGCAGGTATTGGCCACGCTTGGTACAAAACCAAAATTGCCTTCACGAACGGGCGTTCCTTGTGCAGTTAATATAATTGTCTGGCTACCTGTGCCACTAAAAGTGCCACTTCCTGCAAAATAAACCCCATTAGCCGATGTTGTTCTAATTGAGTAAGTACCCTTTCCGGTAACATTTGCTGTAAGTGTTACTGTGTTTGCAGCAGTCATACCCACACCTGCGCCATACAAACCCGCAATAACAGGCGAGGAGCAAATTGAAGGAGCTCCTTCTAGCGTGTAAGCAGCAGTGCCGCTGGATACAGGGGAGCTATCAGTATCCTTTTTACAGGAAATAAAAGACAAAACTAAAAGGCTGCAGATAAAAATCTGTGTAAATTTCTTAAACATTACGGATTGTTTTTATTGAATAAGGTAGAATTTGTGTAGGTCTATTTTTTTGTAAACCTAACGATTTTTTAAATATCTATAAAAATTAAGGTAAATTAAAAGATAGTTAAATGTCGTACATTTAAAAAAACAACCTAAACCTTCAATTAATTAACCAAATTATCAGTTTTTATGCAAAGAGAAATTACTAGTTGGTACAGCCCGGCCTTACAAAAAGATATGCCCATTGTCAGTTATGGCTTTTATGGCACCGCCATTTTATTTGTACCTACGGCTGCTGCCGATTATTTGGAGTATGAAAGGTTTCAAATGATGGAAACCCTTGCGCCTTATATAAACAGTGGTAAAATCAAAGTTTTCTCCATAAATAGCATCAATAAAGAAAGCTGGCTTAATAAAGAAATGGAAGGTTCTCATAAAGCCATCCGTCAAAACCAGTTTAACGAATATGTTTACAACGAAGTAATTCCCTTCATAAAAAACAGTACATCTAACGAAACAGAAATTATTTTATGCGGCGCATCTTTTGGTGCTTTACATAGCATGAACTTGTTTTTAAAACGCCCGGATCTTATTAACGGCGTAATTGCCATGAGCGGTGTTTACGATCTTACTGAATACACCGATGGCTATTATGATGATCAGGTTTATTTTAACAGCCCGATGCATTATATTAAAAACCTGGAAGATCATGGAACTTTAGAACTGATACGCAAAAGCCGTCATCTACATATTTTAACAGGCAGTGGCGCTTACGAAGACCCAAATGCATCCAAAGCCTTTGCCGGCCTACTTTACAGCAAAGGTATAAATTACGAACTTGATGTTTGGGGCGAAGATTGGAAACACGACTGGCCAACCTGGCGTACTATGTTACCCGTTTATTTTGAAACGAGGTTTTAAATTTCTAACGGTTCTGCACAATATATAAATTCGTTTTCAGTTATAGAGATACCAATAAATCCTTTATAACATGAAAAAGCCATTGCTTTTATTTGCAATAAAGTGTTCTTTCATACTTTATTTTGCAGCCTGCACCGGCATCGATAAATATACAGCAGCAGTATCTGCAACGCCTCACGTAACAAAAGGAGCCTGGAAAGTGAACCTGTTAACAGAATCTAAAACAGACCAAACCGCTTGTTTTAAAGGTTATGCACTCACTTTTGATGCCACGGGAAAACTAACGGCGGTAGGCAATGGTAAAATTATAACAGGTAATTGGGCCGAAGACAATATTTTAAAAAGACTTACCATAAATCTTGATACAAAAGATCCGGCGTTAGCCATGTTAAATAATTACTGGAGTATTTCTGATGCATCAACAGCTGAATTAAATTTAAAAAATGCTGAAAATTTTGCCTTCGGCAGATTACAGATAACGAGTTTATAGCATCATCTTGATGCAATAATGGTTTAATATAAAGAAAGTAGTTTTTGTTTATTTGAGTTTACATGTTCTTAAAAGCTGTTTCCTGGTGGAAACGGCTTTTGAGTTTTTTAAACTATCTCTCTCCAAAATAAGTACTTGTTGATTAGCAAAGCAGATTGTTTTACTTTTACCGCATGGCTAAAAAATTATTTCTGTTAGATGCTTTTGCATTGGTATTCCGTGCATATTATGCACTCATACGCAACCCTCGTGTTACCAGCAAAGGCCGCAATACAAACGCACAATTTGGTTTTACAAACACTATTATTGAGTTGATAAAAAATCAAAACCCTACGCACATGGCCGTGTGTTTTGATACACATGCGCCAACCGAACGCCACACCGACTTTGCTGATTATAAAGCTAATCGACAGGAAACGCCAGAAGATATTTTATCGGCTGTGCCGGATATAAAAAGAATTATTGAAGCGCTCAACATTCCTGTAATTGCCATTGATGGTTACGAAGCCGATGATGTAATTGGAGCACTTGCAAAAATGGCTGAAAAGGAAGGTTACGAAGTGTATATGGTTACGCCTGATAAGGATTATGGCCAGTTAGTATCTGAAAACATTAAAATTTATAAACCGCCATATCAGGGCGGAAAATTTGAAATACTAGGACCGAAAGAAGTTTGCGAAAAATGGGATATTGATAATGTGGATCAGGTAATTGATATTTTGGGTTTAATGGGCGATGCTGTAGATAACATACCGGGTATAAAAGGCGTGGGAGAAAAAACTGCAGCGAAATTATTGAAGGAATATGGTACGCTTGAAAACATTTTAGACAATGCAGACAAGATAAAAGGTAAACTCGGCGAAAAAGTAATGGAAGGTAAAGAAATGGCAATCATGAGTAAAAAACTTGCCACTATTATTCTTAACGTGCCGGTTGAATTTCATGAAGAGAATTTTTTGATTAAGGAGATGAACAAACCTGCTTTAAAAGAAATTTTTGAAGAGCTTGAATTTAAAACTTTAGGCAAAAGAATTTTGGGTGATGATATTGATGGCGCACCCGAAGCCTGGAATGGAACGGAAGAAGCCAAGCCCAAAAAAGCAGCTTCGCCTCAAATGGATTTATTTGGAAACGTTATTGAACAGGCTGAACCTGTTGAAATAAAAATTAAAGAAGCGGATGATATTGTTTTGGTTGATAAAAACATCAACAACACAGAGCACAACTATCTGCTGATTGATACTGAAGAAAAAATCGGCGAAATCATTTCAATCCTTAAATCTGCGGTTGAAATTTGTTTTGATACAGAAACCACCGGTATTGATGCCAACGAAGCAGAGTTAGTAGGCATGAGTTTTTCTGTAAAGCCCGGCGAAGGTTATTACATTCCCTGCCCCGCAGATAGAAATGCAACGCTAAAATTACTGTCGCAATTTGGGCCACTATTTAGCGATGCAACAAAAGTATGGATTGGCCAGAATATTAAATACGACATGCTGTTACTTAAATGGTATGGTTACGAGCTGGCTGGCGACATTTTTGATACCATGTTGGCGCATTATGTGATTGAGCCCGATGGCAAACGCAATATGGATGCTTTGGCAGAAAAATATCTAGGTTATGCCACTGTACACATAGAAGAACTCATCGGTAAAAAAGGAAAAAACCAAGGCAACATGCGGGATGTGGAGCCAGAAAAAATAAAAGATTATGCGGCAGAAGACGCTGATATCACCCTGCAATTAAAAAATGTATTTCTTCCGCAGTTAAAAGAAAAAGAGGTTGAAAAAGTTTTTTACGAGGTAGAAAATCCGTTGAGCAAGGTTTTAATGGCCATGGAATATGAAGGCATTAAAATAGATGAAGGTTTTTTAAATGATTATTCCAAAGAGTTAGAGAAGGAAGCTAAAGAAGCAGAAGAATCGGTGTATAAGCAGGCCGGCGTTCGCTTTAATTTAGCATCTCCAAAACAACTGGGCGAGGTTTTGTTTGATAAAATGCAGATTGACCCTAAAGCTAAAAAAACCAAAACTGGCCAATATGCAACGGGCGAAGATGTGTTGCTAAAACTTGCCAGTAAAAATAAAATTGTAGATGATATTTTAGTTTTTCGTGAGTTTACAAAACTAAAATCAACTTATGTAGATGCGCTGCCGCTGATGATAAATAAAAAAACAGGCAGAGTGCATACTTCCTACGCACAGGCTGTTGCGGTAACAGGTCGCTTGAGCAGCAATAACCCTAACCTGCAAAATATCCCCATCCGTACAGAAAGAGGAAGAGAAATACGCAAGGCATTTATACCAAGAGATAAAGATCATGTTTTAATTTCTGCAGATTATTCTCAAATTGAATTACGCATTGTTGCAGCAATAAGTGGCGATGTAAATATGTGCGAAGCTTTTAAAACCGGTAAAGATATTCACAGCGCAACTGCGGCTAAAGTTTTTAATGTAGAAGAACAGGATGTAACTAAAGAAATGCGTTACAAAGCAAAGAGCGTAAACTTTGGTATCATTTACGG
Source organism: Chitinophagales bacterium (assembly GCA_038216775.1). Lineage (GTDB taxonomy): Bacteria > Bacteroidota > Bacteroidia > Chitinophagales > Chitinophagaceae > Ferruginibacter. The sequence goes on along the minus strand of JBBQPX010000141.1, from coordinate 2,094 downwards.
TCAGGGTGCATTTGGCCTTGCAGAAAATTTAAGCATCAGCCGTACCGAAGCCAAAGAAATTATTGATAACTATAAAAAACAGTTCCCCAACATTCAGAAGTATATGGATGATACCATTCATTTTGCACAGGAAAATGGATACGTAGAAACGTTGATGGGTCGCAAGCGATGGCTTAAAGACATTAACAGTGCCAACTTTACTGTACGTGCTTTTGCAGAACGCAATGCCATCAACTCTCCTATACAAGGCTCTGCCGCCGATATGATAAAACTTGCAATGATAAAAATTCATGCAGAATTCAGCAAGCAGAATTTTAAAAGTAAAATGTTATTGCAGGTGCACGATGAATTAGTTTTTGATGCACATAAATCTGAAATCGAAATCATCAAACCAATCATTTTAAATTGTATGCAAACGGCTTTGTCTTTACCAAATGATGTACCAACTGATGCGGAACTGGGTATGGGAGATAATTGGTTGGAGGCACATTAAAAAACTTTTATGAAACCAACAATAATTTACTGTTACGATGCCTACTGCGGCTGGTGCTATGGCTTTAGTCCGGTCATTAAAAAAATATCTGAAGAATATAAGGACAAACTTGATATAGAAGTTTTAAGTGGCGGTATGATGATTGGCGATGCTGTAATGCCCATTGAAAAAATAGGGCCGTTCATTGCATCATCTTATAAAAGAGTAGAAGAACTTAGTGGTATAAAATTTGGCGAAGACTTTTTGTGGCATTGCAATAATCCTGATAAAAGCGATTGGGTGATGAACTCTGAAAAGCCTGCAATTGCTTTGTGTATTTTAAAAGAATATTATCCTGAAAGGCAACTGGAGTTTGCCGGCGATTTACAACACGCTTTAAATTACGAAGGTCGTGATTTAGATGATGATGAAGCTTACCGGCATTTGCTAGATAAATACAACATTCAGGCAGAGGCATTTTACAGCAAATTGAATGCAGAAGAATATAAAGAAATGGCACACTACGAATTTGCTTTAATGAAGCAGTTGCAGGTAGATGGCTATCCAACAGTTTTTATACAAACGGCCGAACTTAAATTTGTAATGGTTGCAAAAGGATTCACAGATTACGACACTCTGAAGCTTAGAATTGATAACGTATTAGCCGAAAATGCTGCGGCAGAATAAGCATAATTTATCCTCTATCCTTTTATATTACTACTTATACAATAAGGTTGTGATTTCGTTAAGATTTTTTGTATTTTCCAATATCAAAATATTCTAGCATGAAAAAAATAACCATATCAATCTGCTCAATGGCGCTTATTTTATTTTCCTGTAATAATAAGGCTGATGATTCAAAATCAATCGCAGATACAGCTTCAAATGTAAAAACAGCTGAATTAAAAAAAGTTTCGCCTGCGGCAGCAATGCCAGATTCGGCAGTAATGATGAAGGCCTGGCAGGATTTTAAAACTCCGGGAGATATGCATAAATGGATGCAAAAACTTAATGGCACCTGGGAGGCAGACCTTAGCGTATGGATGGACCCCGCGGCCCCGCCCGAAAAGTCTAAAGGGACAATTACGCAAACATCAATACTTGGCGGCAGGTATGTAAGCAGTAAATATTCAGGAACAATTTTCGGACAACCAACCGAAGGGCAAATTTTGATGGCTTACGATAATGCAAAAAAACTTTTTGTATCTACCTGGATTGATAACCAGGGAACAGGAATTGTCTCTATGACGGGCACTTATGACAGCACCACAAAAACACTTAATTTAAAAGGAACTCAAACAGATCCCTCAACTGGTAAAGATGCCGAAATTAGAGAAGAACTAACCATTATTGATAACGACAGCTATTCCATGGCAATGTTTGGCAAAGGCACGGATGGTAAAGAAACAAAAATTATGGAGGGAATCTATAAACGTAAAAAGTAAAATTTTAAAAAAAATCCCCGGAATAAATTCCGGGAATTTTTTGTCTGAAAATTTATCTTTTATATTCCCTTTCATAATGTTCAATCCACTGCGCCGGTGTTATTTTAGCTGCAAGTTGCCCAATAAGTTCGTAAGGTATTTTATCCATCTTTTTAAAGCGAATGCAGCTTTTACCCA
>JBBQPX010000140.1:0-7263 GCA_038216775.1 Chitinophagales bacterium | reverse complement strand
AGCTTCGTTCTCGGAGTCGAAAGTGAAACTTAAAAATTGAAAATTTTTGCTTTCACTATACTTTGAATACAATTTTTTTAAGTCTTCAAATTCATTTACACATGGCAGACAGGCCGAAAACCAAAAGCTTACAAATGTTATTTTATTTTGAAGGCTGTCGGTTGAATAAAATTTTCCATTAACCGCAGTTCCATTAAATGGACCGAATTTTTCACCATTAAACCGCTCTGTATTTAGCCTTAGTTCAGTTTTTATTTTGTCTTCATTGTATTGAGCGTAGGATGAGAATGTTGTTAAAAGAAGGGTGAGAGTGAATAAATATTTCATTAGAAAAAATATTATAAATTATTATTGTTTGAAGTAAATATTTTGGCAATGGAAAAACCGAAGCATTTTTGACGAACTATTTACCCGTCCACTTAAAAGTACTAATCAAATGGTCTATATCTTTTTGAAGAAAATCCTGTACTGGTCTTAAAGAATCTGCATTGGGCGTTGCATCAAAATACAAGGCACCACGGAAGAAGTTTTTGGTGGTATCACTGATAAAAAATTGCTTGGCTGTTGCGGCATTGCCGCCAACACGGAAGAAGACTCCGGTTATGCCGTTTTTTGTATGAAAAAGGCTGTCTTTAATGGAAGATGCAACAGCCTCATTTTTACTCGTGAGTTTAAAAGCATCATTAACCATAAAATCGAAAACATTGGTACCCAGGGAATCTTTATAACTGCCATTGGGTTGTTTTACCTTGTAAACTGATTTGCCGCCAACGGCTTTGTAGCTTAAAAATATGCGGCCTCCAAATTGCGGAAAATCTAAGTTAATCCAGTAAGGGTTTTGAGTATCTTGATCAAAGTAGGTAGTGTCTTTTACAACCTGTGCGTAAACGGGATATTCAAATGTATATGGAAAGCCTTCTTTTTCAAAAGTTTGGTATTTTCTTTCAGGAAAATTGATATTGTAATAACCTGTTTGTTTTGAAGTGTAGGTGGAGTTGCAGGAGGACAGGCAATAGGCAATGAGCAATAAGCAATAAGCAATTGGCAATTGGCGATTGGCAAATCCATCAGAGTTTTTTTGCATAAAAGCCCAACAACGAACAACGAACAACGAACAACGTTTGCTTACTGACATAATTTTTGCTTACTCTTTTTCTACCTGCTTAATGGTTACTTTAATTTTATCCAGCCTGTTTTTATTTATTTCCAACGGAACAAAAATATATCCATCGCTTGCCACTTCTTCATTAACCTGTGGAAACTCCCCGGCAATTTCTAAAACCAATCCCGCCAGGGAATCACTTTCTCCACGTACAGCGTCGAAAATATCATCTGGTAACGCCATGGCTTTGCACACATCGTTAATCATGGTTTTACCTTCAAAAATATAATTGTAATCGTCTATTTTTTTATTGCTGCTTTCTTCATCATCAAATTCATCTTTAATATCGCCTATAATTTCTTCCATTACATCTTCTAAAGTAACAATGCCGGATGTGCCACCAAACTCATCAACAACAACCGCAAAATGAATATGCCTGTTGCGGAATTCCTGCAGTAAATCTTCAATCAATTTTTGTTCGTGTACAAAATAAGGTTGACGCAATAAAACATGCCAGTCAAAATCGGCAGCATCATTCAGGTGCGGCAAAATATCTTTCGTATGCAATATTCCCACTACTTCATCTAAATTATTTTTATATACCGGAAGGCGGCTGTAGTGAAGCTCTTCCACTTTTTTTACCATTTCTGTAAAACTAAAAACAACATCAATGCCATGTACATCAAGCCGGCTGCGCATTACCTGTTTTACAGTAGTATCGCCAAATTTGCGAATGCCTTTTAAAATAGATTTCTCTTCGCTTGTGGCCTCATGCTCCGGTAGCAAATCAATGGCGTAATCAAGATGTGTACGATCCATAGTTGAGGAGTTTTCTGACGAAAATTTCTTTTCAACCTTATCGCTATATCGTATCATACGCTTGCTGAAACGATAAAAAACTGTTCTGAAAATTTCAACTATTAACGAAGCTGTAGCAGCAAACCATATTTTATGATGTGTGGCCCAAACTTTTGGCAGCACTTCTCCAAAAAGCAATAGAAAAAAAGTTACCGAAACAACTTTTATTAAAAAAATTGGCCAGAAGTTGAGTGCTAAACCCTGTGTCCAGCTGTCTATTAAAATATTTGCAATTAAAATGATGCCGATGTTTACAAAACTGTTGCCGATAAGCATGGATGCCTGCAAAATTTTTGGCTCATCCAGCAGGCTTACAATGCGCCGGTAAGCAGGTTGCTTTTTTGTTCGTAAAATATTTATGTCTTTATAAGTAAGAGAGAAAAAAGCAATTTCGGAGCCTGCCAGTAAAAAGGAAAGCATAAAAAGCACAATCATTGAAAATATAAGTACAGAAGTTGCGGCAGTTGTAATTGCCAAAAGTTGAAAAGTAAATAGTACCGAGACCGAATGATAGTCCAAAACAGTGAGTTTAAGTGAAAAATTTTAAGCTGTTTTAAATATGTTTTAAAACAGGCTAAGTTTAAAAAATCATTATTATAATTACATGCAAATCTAATTAAAAAGGCAATCTTTCGGAGCCATCTTCAGCAGTGGGGATATCAGGGTCCTCCTCTGGTTCATCAAACGCATCCAAACCTCCCAAGCCACCATCGCTTTTTTTATCCAGCATAATCAGGTTATCGCCAACAATTTCGGTAGCAAATTTTTTATTACCGTCCTTATCCTCCCAGCTGCGTGTTTTTAAACGCCCTTCAATATAAACCTGACTTCCTTTGTGTAAATATTTTTGTGCCAGTTCTGCCAATCCTCGCCAAAGCACAATAGTATGCCACTCTGTTTGAGAAATAAGTTTACCGCTTCTGTCTTTATAGGTTTCCGTAGTTGCCAATGAAAATTTAGCAACCGCAATATTCCCCTCCAGAAATTGCATATCTGGGTCTTTACCAAGATTACCAATAAGCATTACTCTGTTTACGCCTCTCATATCATATCATTTTATTTAATAGCCGTACTGTTGTTCAAGCTATATCGTCGCAAATTTAAAGATACATTTTTATATGGATTATGACCGGATACATCCCAAATTGTCGCTTTTGCCCCTATCCCCTAAAGGGGAATATCAGCATTAAACTCAATGATTTCTAAAATTAACAGGTCAGTTATTAATATTGCAGCTTGCTACAATTTGGGAGGTATCCTTACCCTTTCAGTTCGTTTTGCACCAGGTAGCCATTAATAAACCGGGGGAACGGCAATTTACTCAACTGCTTGTATGTTACAGTTTTATAGCCTTGCAGGTTAAGTTGCTGCCGCACTTTAATTTTAATAAACCTTCCGTTTATTGTTTGATGTGTTAGCTGCTGCTTAAATATTGGAGAAATATCAATTATCTCTGGCATATTTTTAAGAAAGATATTTTTAAAAACATCAGTTTTTCTTAATGCTTCCGGCTCAATTAAAGTATCATTTTCTAACAAAATAAATTCGTACAAATTCTCCCAAATATCATTTGCACCTCTTTTTCGCACGTAAATTTTATTTTCAAAATCAACTATTAAATAGTTGAGCCACCGAGTTTTTTTTATCAGTTTACCTTCTTTTATGGGTAATACATTCACTTTGTTTTGTAAAAGCGCTTTGCATTTTGTTTTTAATGGGCATTCGCCACACAAAGGGCTTTTAGGCTTACAAACAACTGCTCCAAAATCCATTATGGATTGGTTGTAAATAGCAGGATTCTTACTATCCAACAATTCGTTTGCCAGCTGCGTAAACAGTTTCTTTCCGTTAGAACTATCTATTGCATCATCAATGCCAAAAAAACGCGATAAAACCCTGAAAACATTGCCATCTACAACAGCAAAGGGCAAGTTAAAAGCAAATGAAGCAATAGCCGCCGCTGTGTAAGGGCCAATTCCTTTTAAAGCAAGTATATCCTCGTATTTATCAGGGAATATTCCTTGTTTTTCATTTGCAATAAATTTTGCCGTAGCAATTAAATTTTTACAACGGGTATAATAACCCAAGCCCTCCCAAAGTTTAAAAACCTTTTGTTCCGGTGCTTTTGCCAGGCTTTCAATAGTTGGAAAAGTAGCAACAAATCTGTTATAGTAATCCCAGCCTTGCTCAACCCGTGTTTGCTGCAGAATAATTTCGCTTAACCATATTTTATAAGGATTTGATTCGCCTTTCCAGGGCATTGGTCTGTCATTCGTGCTACTATTCCAGCTAAGCAGATTTTTCGTAAAATATCTCTTACTATCACTCATTTATATAAATATAACAATTGAAATAAACTTTTACTATCTACAATATTTACAATACATTAATTATCAACCGATTAAAACATACAAAATTAGTGTTCATCAATATTAATTTCTCACAAAGTACCTGATAATCACTAACTTATTTGGATATTTCAAAATTTTTGTCGTATTTTTCTAACAGTTACAATTTTTAAATAAATCTTTATGAGAAAAGCAGACCTCATTAATCAGATTTCTGATAAAACCGGAATTCCAAAAGTAGATGTTTTGGTAACATTAGAAACTATGTTTAAAGCTGTTAAAACTTCTTTGGCAGCGGGTGAAAACATTTACATACGTGGTTTTGGAAGTTTTATAACTAAGAAAAGAGCTGCTAAAATTGGGCGTAATATTAAGAAAAATGTTGCCGTTGAAATTCCGGAACATTTTATACCAGCCTTTAAGCCGGCAAAAGAATTTATGCTTGAAATAAAAACTTCAAAAAACATCAAAGAAAGCAACGGCAAAGATGATGATGAAATGGACGGGGCTGATGATTAATAAATCGCCCCTATCCCCTAAAGGGGGATTTTAGCCTTTTAATTAAATAGTTTCTGTAATTAAAAAGCCGTTTTTACATTGAAAAAGGCAAATTTCAAATCTTCCTTTCCCATTTATATATTATTGCCTTAATTCAATAGCATTTATTGTAAATGAGGCCAGTAAAACGTACCTTTGCGTTCCTGCAAAATCAACAGCAGCCTTACATATGCTTACTAAAAAATTGATATTTACCGTTATTGGATTGGCCATTGTTGTCGTACTTTTTCAATTTGGCAGAACGGCTGCCATTAAAAGTAAAATGCCCGCTACCACTGCAAAAACATCTACAAAAGCCTTTGATATTAACCAGTTTATTGGCGAAGAAAAAAAACATTTAACAGCATCGCAGGCTATTGAGCTTGGCAAATTAGAGAATAGTGTAACACGTGGTGATGTTAACAATCAGCTTGTTATAGCAAATACCCAGCTTGCAAACTTTTGGAAAGACAGTGCAAAATCATTTGAACCTTACATTTATTATTTATCTGAAGCAGCTAAGTTGGATAAGTCGGAAAAAAACCTCACCTTTGCTGCCCAATTAATTTTGCACGACTTAAGAAGTGAGCAGGATGAGGCAAAATTAAACTGGAAAACCGAGGAGGCAATAGCCTTGTTTGAAAAAGGAATAGAGCTTTATCCCGAAAATGACGATTTTAAAGTTGGTTTGGGAAGCTGCTATATATTTGGGAAAGGCAAAGTTGGCGGGCCTGAAGAAACAATGAAGGGCATTCAGCAATTGCTGGCTGTTGTTCGTAAAGATTCAACTAACATGAAGGCACAGATGATGCTTGGTGTTGGCGGTTTCGTTTCGGGGCAATACGATAAAGCCATTGAGCGTTTACAAAAGGTAGTAAAAGCTCAACCAGATAATATAGAAGCCATTGCCTTTTTAGCTGATACTTATGCCGCAAGCGGCAATAAGCAGGAAGCAATAAAATGGTATTTGATAAGTAAAAGGCTGGTGAACGATTCGCATTACAGCCAAGAAGTAGATGAAAGAGTCAAACAACTAAGGTAACAACCGGTTAATTTCGGTAGATATATTTTAAAAAATTATTTTAATCAAAAAAAAGACTAGTTATGCCTTGTGGTAAAAAGAGAAAACGTCATAAAAACGCAACACACAAGCGTAAAAAACGTATAAGAAAGAACCGTCATAAGAAGAAGTAATTTTTCTTATCGGCGCCCGGAATCCTCATCCGGGCGCACATATACCTGCATTCAATATAACTGATGTAAGTTATTATTGCGTGCATCTATGTTTGTTTTAACGATAAAACTGGTCTTACCAAAAAATTTCGCTTGACCAAGGAACTTATTATTAATTCAACTCCGCAAGGCGTTGAAATTGCCCTGTTAGAGGATAAAAAACTGGTAGAGCTGCATAGTGAAAAAACTGATGCAAGCTTTGGCGTAGGTGACCTTTATCTCGGAAAAGTTAAGAAACTTATCCCAGGACTTAATGCGGCCTTTATTGATGTTGGTTTTGAGAAAGATGCCTTTCTACATTATACCGACCTTAGCCCTTATGTGCGATCTATTTTAAAATTTACTACCGAATGTATAAATGATAAGTCTGAAACAGGACTTGATTTTACAAAATTTAAAGTAGAGCCGGAAATAATAAAAACTGGTAAAATTGCAGAAGTACTTAATGGGAAGCCAAATGTGCTCGTGCAAATATTAAAGGAACCTATAGCAGCAAAAGGACCGCGCCTTAGTTGCGAGCTTTCTTTACCTGGCCGCTTTGTGGTAGTTACCCCATTTAACGATATCATTGCCATTTCCCGCAAAATTCATTCATCAGACGAAAGAAAACGCTTACACAAAATTATTGAAGCTATTAAGCCGAAGAATTTAGGTGTAATTGTGCGTACCGCTGCAGAAGGCAAGCAAACCGCTGAATTGCATGAAGATTTATTAAGCTTGGTAAACACCTGGAAAAGTATTCAGAGTAATTTAAAAGGAGCAACACCGCCAACAAGAATTTTAAGCGAACAAGGCAAAACTACCAGCATATTAAGAGATCTACTAAACGAAGATTTTAATAAGATTGTAGTTAACGATAAAAATATTTTTGGCGACGCCAAAACATACATACAACGCATAGCGCCAGATAAAGCTGATATTGTTGCTTATTACAATAATGGCTCTCCTATTTTTGATAGTTTTGGTATTACCAAGCAGGTTAAAGCTGCTTTTGGCAAAACCGTAAACCTGCCAAGTGGTGCGTACTTAATTGTGGAACATACTGAGGCACTGCATGTAATTGACGTAAACAGCGGTTACAAAAGCGTAAGCAACAACCAAGAGCAAAATGCCCTGGAAACCAATCTGGAAGCTGCTGAAGAGATTGCACGGCAAATGCGCCTGCGTGATTTAGGTGGTATTATA
>JBBQPX010000139.1:0-7274 GCA_038216775.1 Chitinophagales bacterium | reverse complement strand
TGACAAGTATCTCCCAATTCACCCACCAATCTTACCAACTCTGCTTTTTCTTCCCGATTAGTCATCAGGTGGCTGCCGTCTATTTCCTTTTTGTCCTGTTCCTTTTCATATTTTTCTTCTCTCGCCAATGCCCTCCCTCTTTTCTTCAGTTCATTCAGCCAGGCAAAGCGGTTCAGGGAATATAAAAATGTCTTCACCGTTGATTCGCCTCTGAACTTATCCTTCTGCACCAGGTCAATAAAACTCACCACCACTTCCTGAAAAACATCCTCCGCATCCTGCCTGTTGCCGCTATTGTTCAGCACATACCAACTCAGGCTATCGAAATAGCTGCGGTAGATCGCTTTAATTGATTCATCCAGCCTTTGCCCTTTCCGGAGATTGTCTACCAGTTCCGAATCCGGGAAGTTTCTGATTACCTCCATGCTTAATACGTAGATTTGTAAGTTTAAAAACCTGTTTTGTAACCTAAACTAAGATTTTTTTGTTAGCTAACTGTAGTTTCCTGCCAGTCGGCAGGCAGATTCATGGGATCGGTTGTAGTGTCACTCACTTGTACGTCCCCTTTTCATAGCCTGTCCCGCAAAATGCGGGAGCATCAAAATAAAATATATTATGACATACTTCGAATTATTTGAGATCCCGGTTCAATTAAAAGTAAACGCATCTGCCCTTTCAAAAAAATTTTTTGAGCTTAGCAGAAAATTTCATCCTGATTTTTTTGCAAACGATACAGACGATAACCAGGCCGAAGCATTAGAAAAGTCAGCCATACTAAATAAAGCTTGGAAAACTTTTCAAAATACAGATGCTACCATTAAATATGTATTAATTGAAAAGGGTTTGTTGGAAGAAGAAGAAAAATATGAACTGCCGCCAGCTTTTCTGATGGAAGTAATGGATATTAATGAGCAGCTAATGGATGCCGATGATACAGAAGCCACAAAAAGCATTCAGCAAACAATTGACAATCTGCAAGCAGAAATATATGAACCCGTTGCAAAAATTGTGGAAGGTTATAAGGAAGATCTTACTACCGAAAAAGAGCTGTTGCAAGTGAAAGAATATTATTACAAGAAAAAATATTTAGACCGTATTCGTCAGCAATTAGCCGGAATGGCGTAATATTGCAACCCTCCCGATAGCTATCGGGATCAATAATGCCCGGGGGGCGGAATTGGTAGACGCAGCAGACTCAAAATCTGCCGTTCGCAAGGATGTGCTGGTTCGATTCCAGTCCCGGGCACAGTAATTTTAATAAAACCCTTATCAGCTAGAGTTTGATAAGGGTTTTATTTTTCTGGGGAACGGATCAAGGGAGTTTTTAAATCTTTTCATTTTTAACCACAGAATAAATGCAATATGCATTCAGATATATTAAAAGAATATGGTTTTACTGATAGCTCATTTACTGTTGAGGTATTTGGCACTGGCCTTATTAACCATACCTGGAAAGTAAGTTATAAAGACAACGATTATATTCTTCAACGGATAAACGATAATGTATTTAAACAACCGGCAGATATAACCTGTAATATCAGTTTACTTGCTGCATACCTTAAACAATATCATCCAGATTACTTTTTTGTGGCGCCGGTAAAAACCACCGATGGCAGGGAAATGGTTCATTTAAAAGACGAAGGTTACTTCAGAATGTTTCCATTTGTACCTGGCTCACATTCTAAGAATGTGCTGGAAACTCCAGAAGAAGCTTTTGAAGCTGCTTCACAATTTGGAAAATTTACAAAATTGCTTGACGAAATACCAGTTGACCAATTAAAAATATCTATACCTGATTTTCACAATCTTTCCCTTCTGTATCAAAATTTTTTAACAGCACAAAAAAAGGGAAATCCAACCCGCATTAATGAAACAGAAGAGTTAACAATTGAATTATTAAATCATGCCGAAATTGTAACTACATATGAAAACATCATTTCCAACAGCAATTTTAAACAGCGGGTCACCCACCATGATACAAAAATCAGTAACGTTTTGTTTAATGATGCAGGTAAAGGCCTGTGCGTAATTGATCTGGATACTGTAATGCCTGGCTATTTCATAAGCGATGTAGGTGATATGATGCGTACCTACCTAAGCCCAGTTAGCGAAGAAGAAAAAGATTTCAGCAAAATTATAATCAGGGAAGAATTTTATGAAGCTATCGTAAACGGATATTATAACGAAATGAAAGAGGTACTTACCGAAACAGAAAAAAACATTCTCTTTTATGCCGGCACTTTCATGATTTATATGCAGGCCATCCGTTTCCTAACAGACTATCTAAACGACGACAGATATTATGGTTCTAAATATCCTGGCCATAATTTGTTAAGGGCAGGTAACCAGGCTACGCTATTGCAACGGCTGTTTGAAAAAGAAAAAGCATTAACAGAAATTATTAAAGCACATAATTAAATGAAAGGCAAAACTGTTTTAGTAACCGGTGGGCTTGGCTACATTGGTTCCCACACCGTGGTGGAATTAATAAGCGAAGGATTTACGGTTATCATCGTTGATAATTTAAGCAATTCCGAAAAATTTATTCTAGACAGGATAGAACAGATATCCTGCACAAGGCCTTTATTTTATGAAAATGATATGTGTGACATTACTACTGTTCAAAATATTTTTTAATCTCACCATATTGATGTAGTTATTCATTTTGCTGCCTATAAATCAGTTGGCGAATCTGTAAAAGAGCCGCTGAAGTATTTTCAGAATAATATTACATCGCTCTTGAATGTACTGCAGGCAATGCAGGATAACAAAGTGAGCTATCTTATTTTTTCATCTTCTGCAACTGTATATGGCCAACCCGAAATTTTACCGGCAACAGAACAAACTCCTTTTCAAAAAGCCTTGTCTGCTTATGGCAGCACCAAACAAATAGGTGAAGAAATTTTAGAAAAAGTATGTGCTTCCGGAACCATTAATAATATCTCATTACGCTACTTCAAGCCGGTTGGTGCACATGAATCTGCATTGATTGGAGAGTTACCAAAAGGTATTCCCAACAATCTTTTTCCGTATGTAATGCAAACAGCCGCTGGAAAATTAAAGGAATTAACTGTTTTTGGAAACGATTATGATACGCCTGACGGGAGCTGCTTAAGAGATTATATTCACGTAGTTGATTTAGCCAAAGCTCATGTAAAGGCTTGTGAACGGCTTTTGCAGAATCGGCAAAACGCTACTTTTGAAGTTTATAACATAGGAACAGGAAAGGGCACTTCCGTTTTAGAAATGATTGCAGCATTTGAAAAGATAACGCAACAAAAATTAAATTATAAAATTGGTCCACGGAGAGAAGGCGATGCTGCCGCCGTGTATGCCGACACAGCTAAAGCTAATGAAGCATTAGATTGGAAAACTGAATTGAATTTAGATGATATGATAGCATCTTCCTGGAAGTGGGAAACAAATTTATAGCAACAAGCACATATGCTTTTGGATGATTCAGTATTTTAACAGCTCTGCTTATCAACATATTCTTACAAACGATTTTTGCCACTTGTAATCAATTCCGCTATTTGTTGGTGACTATATTTTTTTAAACTCTTTTCTCGTTATAGTGCAGTCGTTTTATCATCAAATAACTCTAAATGAATAAGCCTCCAGGGAGTTTTACGGGTAGTGTAAGAAGACTCTTTATTATTTTGCTGCTGTAACTGCACAGTCGGTTGCATTGAAAATCCTTTGTAATAGATTATCTAACTGGCTTTGCATAATGTAAACGTAAAACATACAAAAATAAAAAAGCCTCCCAAATGAATTGAGAGGCTTTTAAGCGGACCGGACGGGACTCGAACCCGCGACCTCTGCCGTGACAGGGCAGCATTCTAACCAACTGAACTACCGATCCTTTAATTTTCAACTTTAACTGCTTAAAACTGCCTGCTTTTTTCAGGACGGCAAAGATAGGATTCTAAAGTTTCCGCTCCAAAACTTTTATAAAAAAATTGTAAGCCCTAATTTTACAAACTATATTACAGTTTCAAAAGAGTCAAATAACATTAAATTGTTAATTTAAATACATGATTGAACTAAAAAAACGCCAGTTTCTCGACTTTGAAAAACCCATCAAAGAGCTATATGACCAGATTGAGCAACTGAAAATAACCTCCGAAAAAAGTAAGACAAATATGAGCGGCGCCATCGCCATGCTGGAAGAAAGAATTGTTGAAACAAAAAAACATCTTACAGCAAATGTTACGCCATGGCAAAAAGTACAGCTAAGCCGCCATCCCGACAGGCCTTACACCCTCAAGTACATACAAAATATGTGTACCGATTTTATTGAATTACATGGCGACCGCAATGTAAAAGACGATAAGGCGATGGTGGGTGGTTTTGCCCAATTAGGTGGTGAAACGGTCATGATTCTTGGTCAGCAAAAAGGTTCCAACACAAAAAGCAGGCAATTGCGCAACTTTGGTATGGCTAATCCCGAAGGTTACCGTAAAGCATTGAGGCTGATGAAGCTGGCAGAAAAATTTAATAAACCTGTTATTACTTTAATCGATACACCCGGCGCCTATCCCGGTTTGGAAGCCGAAGAACGTGGACAGGGTGAAGCCATTGCCCGTAATATTTACGAAATGATACGGTTAAAAGTGCCGGTTATCTGCGTAATTATTGGTGAAGGTGCCAGCGGTGGTGCATTAGGCATTGGTGTTGGCGATAAGGTTTTTATGATGGAGAATACATGGTACACGGTTATATCTCCCGAAAGCTGCAGCAGTATACTGTGGCGCAGTTGGGATAAAAAAGAAACCGCTGCCGAACAATTAAAGCTTACCGGTACAGATATGTTGGGTTTTGGTTTGGTAGATGGCGTAATTCCCGAACCGTTGGGTGGCACCCATTGGGATTACCAGGGCGCTGCCGATATTTTAAAAGATTATTTGCTGCCAGTTTTGGCAGAATTAAAAGTGATTGACCCTGATAAAAGAATTGAACAGCGCATTGAAAAGTTCGGCAAAATGGGCTTTTGGGAAGAAGTAACCCCAAGTCCTCTTCCTTCGACTTAGCTCTGGAGGGGCATTAGCGTTTGAGTTTAAAAGTGCTGTTAGATTTAAAATCAATTTTTATACAAATTATTTATGCTGAAAATAGGAGTTATAGGCGCTGGCCATTTAGGAAAATTTCATTTAAATAATTGGGCAGAAATTGAGGGTGTACAATTGGTAGGCTTTGCTGATACTGATGATGCCAACGCAGAAACTGTTGCACAAAAATATAATTTACCACGCTTTACCGATGTTGAAAAGCTAATTGATGCCTGCGATGCCATTGATATTGTAGCACCAACTTCATCGCATTTTCTACTTTGCGAATTAGCTATTAAAAAAGGAAAACACGTTTTTGTAGAAAAGCCATTGGCAAACACCATGGATGAGGCAAAAACGTTGGTAAAGCTGGCCAAAGAAGCCAATATAAAATTTCAGGTTGGGCATGTAGAAAGATTCAATCCTGCTTTTCTTGCATTAAAAGACCAGGTTTTGCAGCCGATGTTTATAGAAGTGCATCGCCTGGCACAATTTAATCCACGTGGCACAGATGTAAGTGTGATACTTGATTTGATGATACACGATATTGATATCATTTTAAGCCTTGTAAAAAGTAACGTAAATTATATAAGTGCCAACGGCGTTGCTGTAATGAGCGATACGCCTGATATTGCAAACGTGCGTATTGAGTTTGATAACGGTTGTGTTGCAAATTTAACGAGTAGCCGAATATCCATGAAAAAAATGCGTAAGATGCGTTTGTTTCAAAAAGATGCATATATCGGAATTGATTTTCTGGAGAAGAAAACTGAAATTATCCGTTTAAATGCCCCTGGCGACAGTAATGTTTTTACTTTTGATATTGAAACTAATCATGGTAAAAAAACAATTGCTATCGCCAATCCAATAGTTAAGGAAGTAAATGCCATTAAGATGGAATTGGAAGAATTTAGAAATGCCATCATCAACAATACAGACACACCAGTTACTGTGGTTGATGGCTTTAGGGCTATGGAAGTAGCACACCAAATTCTCGAAAAAATAGGTAATGCCACTCAGCATTGATAAATGAAATTATTTTACTACCCAAAAACCATTAGTTGAAACAACCCCGGATACATATTGGCTGGTATGCTTTTGGGGATTGTGTGGCAGCCATACTTTCTTGGGTTAGTTTTTATTTTGTTAGAAAAGATATTATCAACGAAGCCTACGTAGTTGGCCACAAATTTTACATTGGCATTTTTGTATTTCCCATTATCTGGCTTATTGCATACTTTCTTTTTGGCACCTACAGGCAACTATATCACAAATCAAGGCTTATAGAATTTTTAAATACACTTATCTATAATTTCCTGGCAAGCATTGTTATTCTATTTTTATTTTTGTTGTACGATGCTACCGGCGATTATAATATTTACTACAAAGAATTTATTTCGCTTTGGGCCATTCAAACGCTTATTACTTATTCTATAAGACTGATTTTTTTAAACAGCGCTAAATCTCAACTAAATAATGGTTCAGTTTTTTTTAATACACTTATTATAGGGTCTAGCAGCAATGCAGCTAAGCTGTATAATTCCATAACAAATAATACTGAAAAAACAGGATACCGCATAGCAGGTTTTGCCAATACCAATGGTAATAATGGCACTTCCCTGCCACCACAAATTATTAATCTTGGCAAAGCCGATGATGCAGATGCAATCATCACCCAAAATAACATAGAAGAAGTAATTATTGCGGTAGAGAAAAAAGAACGTCCATTACTGGAAAAGATTTTACAACAGTTGAGCAACAATGAAGTAAGCATAAAATTAACAGCCGATACGGTTGATATTATTAGTGGCTCAGTAAAAACAACAAATATTTTAGGCGTACCACTGATAGAATTGCAGCAAGGCTTAATGCCGCAGTGGCAACAAAATATAAAACGATTACTGGATATTGCTGCAGGCATAGGCAGCATTATTTTTTTGTTACCACTATTTATATACACTGCAATAAGGGTAAAACTATCCTCCAAAGGAAAACTATTTTACATACAGGAACGCATTGGCTACAAAGGTCATCCATTCACCATGATTAAGTTCCGGAGCATGATACCTGATGCGGAAAAAAACGGCCCGGAATTAAGTAGCGATAATGATCCACGCATTACTAAATGGGGCAAAGTAATGCGCAAATGGCGGTTAGATGAACTACCACAGTTATGGAATATTGTTAAAGGCGAAATGAGCCTGGTTGGCCCAAGACCAGAGC
>JBBQPX010000138.1:0-7283 GCA_038216775.1 Chitinophagales bacterium | reverse complement strand
CAGCGAGCCAAGTATATTAACCGCTTCTATTAAACTGTTACCAATGTTCTGTGCAAACATGGCAATAATTATACAAAACACACCCCAGCCAAATGTGTACCATTGCGATACTTTGTAGTCTTTATATTCCGATTCATCCTTAACGAAAAACTTTTTATGAAAATCAATAACCGTAACTGCCGCCAGCGAATTTAAAGCAGCTGCAATACTTCCCCAGGATGCCAGAAAAATAATAGCGATAATAAGACCGATGAGACCTTTGGGCAAATAATCCATTACAAAACGGAGAAATATATAATTGTTATCGTTGGTATCCTGTCCCGGCAACGCTGCCTGTAAAACTTTTTTGTATTGTGCTCTAAACTCGCCAGAAGCTTTTATATCTGCACCGGCAAGTGCAGCATTATAGCTGGTTTCAATGGATATTAACGAATCTTTATAGCTGGTTTGTTTGGCAACAATTACTTTAGCTTGATCAAAATAAACAGGCGCTTTGTTAAACTGGTAAAAAGAAAATATTAATATGCCTAACAACAAAATAAAAAACTGCATAGGCACTTTTACCAAGCCGTTCATTAAAAGCCCTCTCCTGCTTTCCTTTACATCTTTTGCGGTAAGGTAACGGCCAACCTGGCTATGGTCTGTTCCAAAATAACTAAGCGCCAGAAAAAAACCGCCAATTAATCCACTCCAGATATTGTACTTATCCTGCCAATCGAAACCCTTATCAGTAAAGCCGGTGGTAATAATATTCATCTTACCCATCTCACCGCTTTTTTTCAAAGCTTCTGTAAATCCAATAGCATCTGGCAACATTTTAACAGCAAGATACCCAACAACAAATAAGGAAATAAAGACAATAATCATCTGCAGCTTTTGTGTGTGTGCAACTGCTTTTGCGCCGCCGCTCATGGTGTATATTATCAGCAAACCGCCCATTACAAGATTGGTGTAATAAATATTCCAGCCCATTAAAGAACTTAAAACAATGGATGGTGCAAATATGCTGATACCTGTACTTAAGCCACGTGATAATAAAAATAAAAAAGATGTTAAGGTTCTGGTTTTAAGGTCGAAGCGATTTTCTAAAAACTCGTAAGCTGTATAAACTTTAAGTCTGTTAAACACAGGAACAAAGAAAATACTAATCACAATCATCGCCAGCGGCAAACCAAAATAATATTGCACAAAGCGCATGCCATCGCTGTAAGCCTGACCAGGACCAGTTAAAAAAGTAATGGCACTTGCCTGTGTACCCATTATACTTAATAAAACCAGATACCAAGGCAATGAGCGGTTACTTAAAAAATACCCGTCCAGATTTTTTGTAGTACGGCTTTTATAAATGCCGTAAACAACAATGGCAGCCAGCGTTACACACAATATAATCCAATCGATACTACTCATAAATCCCAAATCCGCAAGTGGGCGGAGCTTTTATAATTTTTAATTGTTAAGAGATTTTGTATGAACATACCGGTATGAATTATTTAAATGTTATAGTAATCCAATAAAATAAAATGATCTGGATAACAAGAAAAAGAAATACAGCCAGGTACCATTTATTCCAATATGACTTTTCGTTTTGCATTTACTTTACATGCTTTATTCTACTGTTAGCAATAAGGTTTGCAAATAAACGGTATGCACCCGGCACACCGGCAGGCAATTCTCTAAAGAAAACAAGACCAGTATATACAAACCTCCCTTTACCGTAGTCGGCTATTATTAAACTGCCGTCATGCTCTTTCTCACCTGGGTCTTGCATGCTTAATATTTTCTTATACGCAGGATCCGTTTTTTCCGCATGGTAAATACTCCGCTCTTGTATCCAACCGTCAAAATCTCTATCGGTTATTTTATTGGGGAAATTTAAAGCCGGATGATCAGCAATTAAGAAATTAACTTTAGCATCTTCATCTGTAATTCTGTTACGGCTAATGCTGAATGGATAAGGAGATATTTTTGCAACCACAGGGCCATTGCGGTTGCTGGTGTTATATTGCACCAGTAAAACGCCTCCATCTTTCACATACTGCATCAGTTCATCATACACATTATTCATCCAATCGTTGGTATTATAAGCACGCACTCCAGTAACAATTGCATCCAGTTGCTTCAGGTTCGCTGCTTTAATATCTGATTCTTTCAGCATTACCACTTTGTATCCCATAAGTTGCAAAGCTTCTGGCACTTTATCTCCAGCACCGGCAATATATCCAACAGTGCTACCTTCAATTTTTAAATCAATTTTAGAAAGCTTGGCAGTGGCATCATGAAAATAAACGATGGATGGAATATGATCATACTCAATAGTTTTTTTATACTGATGATACATAGTTTGTCCATCGGTAGTTTGCAGTTTTATCTCCTCCACATAATCAGAATCTACACCAGTAAATTTAAAAGTTGACATTTCATTCTTCACCAAATCAGACGCATTGCTTTTAAAAATAAATGGATTGTTTGAATTGGTGATTTTAGCAGATGATTTTTTAGTTATGGTATAATCTGTTGGGGTTGAAAGATTAGATTTTATATGTGTACCAATTTCAACAGGTTTATTATTGATAGAGAGAAATCCATTTCCAACATAATTTAGTTCAACTTTTGGTAGAATAGTAAGCGGTTGATATAGTTCACCTTTTACAGGATCAGTATGTTTGTACTGTATTGGTTTTATAAACTTAAATTCCTTTCCTTCAACAAGCACACTGAATACAACGCTCACCGGATCGCTCTCTCCTTTTCCAATCAACGTCTGATCAATAACATTAAAACTTCCTTTATCCATCGTATTTTCCAGCCAGTAAGGTTGGGTAGGCTTTGTTGTGGTTCTAACAATCATTCCATATTCCTTTACAGAATTTTCGTTTTTCTTAAGTTGGTCAAAAATTACATAATCATCGTTAAGGTGAGCATCGGCACTTAAAATATTTGCTACCGATCTGTTATTTACAACGAGATTTATTTTTAAACTATCGCCCTGCACAGCATATTGCGTATTGGTTGTTGCTTCCATAAAAAGACCGCTGCTGCTTTGTATCAAATCATTTATTTCTCCAAGTTTTTCAGTCTTCCAAAAACTTGCAGGCAAGGTTTCAACCTTCTTATACAAATTCACCAATGCAGGCACAGATTTTTCCGGTTGCACCACATCGAATTTTGCAATAATTTCATTTACTTGTTTTGTAATTCCGCCCTCATTAATTCTGGACCAATCCGCATCTACATCGTCCATCAAATCTTTTACAGGCGCTACGCCTTTTATAGTTTTTAAATATTCAATAACGCTGCCTCTTTGCCCTGCAACACCAAAGCCCTGGCTCTTATGCTGGCTTCTGCTGGTGGCAGCAATTTCGCCATAGCTTTTGCCAAGCACAGCGTTGTAATCACCACTTTCTATTTTAAATTGGTCATCCCTGGTTGTATTATTACCGCCGAAATTAAATGTGTTCCATAACAATCTTTTTGCTTGCCAAACCGTCACACCTTGTGTTAGCTGCTCAGGAAATTTTGTTGGGTCGGCGGCCGCATCAAAAGCTTCGCCGGCAAGTATTGCAGATGCTGTATGATGACCGTGCCCACCTTCGCCTGTGGTTGGAAAACGGGTGATGATAACATCCGGACGAAATTTTCTAATTACCCAAACCACATCGCTTAATATTTTATCGTGACCCCAAAATTTAAAAGCTTCTTCGGGGCTTTTACTAAACCCAAAATCAAATGCACGGCTAAAGAATTGTTCTGCACCATCAATACGCCTTGCGGAAAGTAATTCCTGTGTACGTATTAAGCCAAGGTCAATACCTTGCTCATCTCCTATTAAATTTTGTCCTCCATCGCCACGGGTTAAACTTAAATAACCAGTGCGGTATAATTTACCATTTGCGAGATAAGCGAGTAGCCTAGTATTCTCATCATCAGGGTGAGCAGCCACATACAAAACAGAACCCAAAACATTCAGTTTTTTTAATTGCAATAAAATTTCTGAAGATGTATAGGATTTAGGAGCTTGCGCATTTGTAATTAAGATTGAAAAATTAATAATTAATAATGCAACAATTAAGTTTTTTATCATAATAAATTTGATTCTGATTTTAGTTTTTACTTACACTATTATTGCTTATTGCCTATTGCTTATTTTACTGTCCTACCAAAAACACCGCGTTCCCAAACATCATTTTCCCGTTCTCCCAAAAGCTCCTGAAAATCGGGTCGTCCGCAAAAAACACAACAGAACCGCGGCCAATTGGTTCAACACCAATAACAGTTCCATCTTTTATTTTCGCACGAGTAACGCTGCCAACAAAACCTGAAGTTTGATTTTCTTTTTTTATAACGCCCACATTCCAGCCATCTTTCATAAACTCATACATATCGCTGCCAAGTTTAAGCGAATAATAAGTATTGTTGTAACCAAATGCCAACGGATGCGAATTATCCAACTCTACCTTATAAATAGCCCCAGGAATGTTATTTACAATTTCATCTCTTTCCCGGTTTTCATACCTTTTTAAATCGCTATAAATATCGTTGCTATCTTTTCCTTCACTCTTTTTGTCATCATCATCCTTTTTCAATTTTATTCCCAAATCAGCCTTTGCTAACTGCGAAGCTCCATTATCTAAAGCGATAATTTTGCCACCCTGTTGAACCCATGTTTTAATTTCGGCTGTAGCATCTTTATCCTGCAAAAATTTATAACGGCCATCAGGCAGAATCAATACATCAATATCTTTTAAAGTACTACCGTCTACTTCATCTGCATTAATTAAACTTATGGGATAATTCAATTGCTGCTCAAACAAATGCCATACTTCGCCAGCCGCATTTGCATTAACTCCTTTGCCTGTAAGCATTGCTACAACAGGCTTTTTTACAAAATGCACTTTTTCGCTGCCAAAATCAAAACCAGTATCCATAAAGCCTCCGTTAACGGCAGTTACTACTGCATTAAAAGATTGAGCCATATCAATAAATTCCTGCAGTTTTCCTTCATTGCCTTTTTTCAAAATAATAATAGTACCTCTTTTAAAAGACTTTCCGCTGTAGGTAAAATCCCTTTCGGCATAGCGTACTTTTATATCAGCATTTAATAAAGCAGCCAAAAATTTAACATCGGCAAATGAACTATAATTTACGAGATAGCCGTATGCTGATTGCGATACTGCAGGATTTGGATTTGCCACTATATAATTATTAACGGCAAGTTTTTCTTTTACAGCATAGGCTTGCACACCATACACAAATGGTAAACTCCAGGCAGTTATATCATAAGTAACAGAATCGCTCAATTGAGATTTAGGCTCAAACAAAACTCTTACCAAAGTGGATTTAGGCTGATAGGCAGACACAGCCAAGCTATTAGGTGCCCCGAATGTTTCATCCTTGCCCGAAAAATAGTTATAGCCTTTTACCGAAGTAGCATTTACATTTCCATAACGGATTCCATTTACATCAAAAAAATGACGAAGTGTTTGAAGTTTGCCGGCATTAGCTTCCGTAATAACATAGGTTTTATAATCTCCAACTCCGTTGGTATTGGCCTCATCAAAATATTTTTTAAATTCAGTAATAACTTTATCAGCATTTTGCGAAGCTATTTCTATGGTGCTCATACTTGTTGTAAAATGATGTGCAATTCTATCCTTTAACGTTAAAGTATCGCCATCATCTTTTATTACAGCAAGGCCGCCCTGGCTATGCCCTGCCTGCTCATACGTCATACCAATTGCGCCGTTGTACAGCGGGTATGTATCGCCGTAGGCGGGATAAAAAAGATCGAAAATTTCTTTGGTAAAATATAACCATCCATTACCATCAAAGTATTTTGCATGATTTCTGCCGATGGTAGTTTGAAACTGCCGCTGCCACGGCGTTATCGCTTCGTGAAAAGGTTCTGCTGCAGGCGCAAAATAATATGGGTTATTAATTCCCTGCTCATGAAAATCGCAGTGAATCTGCGGAAGCCATTCGTTGTATTTTTTCATTCTAGCCTGCGTTTCAACCTGCGTTTGCCAGGCCCAGTCTCGGTTTAAATCAAAATTGTAATGATTAACTCTCCCGCCGGGCCAAGGCTCACTGTGTTCTCTCGAATCAGGATTTGGATTTGCTGTTTTGCCTACCATTTGATTAAACCAATTTACATAACGGTCTCTTCCATCAGGATTTAAACAAGGGTCGATTATTACCACTGTATTTTTAAGCCATGCTTTAGTTTGCGTATTTGATGGGTTTAATAATTCATACAAAGTCTTCATGGAAACTTCAGAAGAGCTAGCCTCATTACCATGCACATTATAACTCAACCACACAATTACAGGTGCAGCTACATCCGCAGGTTTGTCTTTTAAAATTCCGGTAAGGCGCAAATTGTTTTTTCTTATTTCGTCAAGCTTGGCAATATTTTCCGGCGTACTCACCATGGCCAGCAAAAGCGGGCGACCCTCGTTCGTTTCGCCATATTGCTCCAGCTTCATCATTTGAGGCATGGCAACGGCAGCTTGGTTAAAGTAGTTTACTATTTTAAAGTGAGGGGTAAATTTGCTTCCAAGCTGATAACCTAAAAAATCATCTGGCGATTTTAACTGTGCAAATAAACTGCTGCTTACAAAAAGCAGTATTAAAGAAAATAATCTTACTCTCATTGTTTTAATTTGTTACTGTTTAATACATGGTATTTAAACAGGCTAACAAATATTAACCTGCCAAAATATTCCGTGAAAATAAAGAAAGCAGACGACTTCCTCTTTCCACTTATCCATAATATGAAATTATGCTGTAATTATTGCCCTAAATTGATATAGTTATTGACAAGAATTTGATACTAATAAAGTAAATTCGATGAAAATTTTGCTATGAGATTTAATAAACCCTTTCTACTTTCTATTATCACCATTTTTTGTTTGAGTATCGTAAATACTAATGCGCAAAAAATTGATAGTAAAAACTACAGTATACAAAAAAAAGCTACTGTTGATAAGGCAGCTGTGGTATCTGCACATCCTTTGGCAAGTATGGTTGGTTTAACAATTTTAAAGAAAGGTGGAAACGCTGTAGATGCAGCTATTGCCATGCAATTAACGCTGGCAGTCGTTTATCCCGGTGCTGGCAATATTGGTGGCGGCGGATTTATGGTGGCGCATTTAAAAAATGGCAAAAATATCACACTTGATTATCGAGAAAAAGCACCGGCAAAAGCCTCCCGTGATATGTATCTCGATGCTGCGGGTAATCCGTTAATGGAACTTTCGCAGGACGGGCATTTAGCTGCTGGCGTG
>JBBQPX010000137.1:0-7317 GCA_038216775.1 Chitinophagales bacterium | reverse complement strand
AAAGGTATTGAAGGGTTGAATGCAGCCATAGAAAATAAAGGGTAGTTACAGGGAAAGTTTTTCTTTTAACTGTTGCCTGATGAAATCTGTTAGTTTATATTTTGAAAGCGTTTGCACCGAAAGCTGCGAAGCACCGTTTATTAATTGTAAACATTCGGGATTGCCGCAGTTGCAAACAAAAGGCTGCGCCATTTTCCACTCTGTTGACGGATAGAAGAAAGTAAGCTCATCGCCAGGCTGCATAGGTTGTAAACAAACGAGCTCCATGCTAGTAGTGTTGAAAAATACAGTAGGAAAACAACTGTGATTGATATACTGTAAAAACTCCGGCACCAGTGTAATATGCCTTTCGGTACCGGTTTGCACGGTTAAGTATGTTGCAAAACTTTGGATTATGCCAGCACTGAATTTACAGATAACATCACCAGCGGCAAAACTAACGCCTGCAACTAACGCCTTTTGACTAGTGCCCGTATGTTGAATAACATTTGCGATAGTGTTATGACTTATTATTTGCGATGGCTGGTTTGCAACAGAAGTTTTTATCATGCTTTATTGATGGGAATAACCCGTAAAAGTTTAAAATAAAAATGGATTTATTTTCCAGCAAGCATTTCGTTATATAAATGTATTGAAGCCTTCACTAATAAAAAAGATAATTAACCAATATTGTGCAATAGTGGATTAATAAGGATATTGTGTGCATAACCGCAAGCATTACTTTTGCCTTAAATAGAATCTATTTTATGTCAACAGAACCAAACCAACCAAACCCGCAATTACTACTCGAACTGGTAAAAATGAAAATGCCTTTTGGAAAGTATAAAGACAGAACTTTGTGCGACCTGCCTGTTAGTTATCTGGAGTGGTTTGCGCAAAAGGGTTTTCCTAAAGGTAAGCTGGGTATGCTGCTGCAAACCTTGTATGAAATAAAAATAAACGGCCTGGAGGGTTTACTCCGGCCGTTGAAAAGTTAATAATAAAATGTCTGCTTATTTAATTTGGATTTGCAAAGGTTAAAAAAACATAAGGGTTTATTGACCACTCATCGTTCAACTCTTCATTAAAATCACCATACCTTAAATCAAGCATATTGCCCGATTCATTTATTTCCCAAAGGGTAAGCTGTTTTTCACCCTCCCCGGTTTGCAAAATTTCCGGTATTATTTCTTTAAGCATACCATTCCAGCAAAGCTGAATTAGTTGCTCCTTTTGCGAAAGTTGTTTATCGTTGGTGTTTGTCTTCAGCTCAACCCAATCTCTTTTAAAATAGCTGCTGTTTGTCAGTAAAAGTATTTCAATATTATTTGTAGAATTTTCCATGATTTTTAATTATTTAGTGAGTAATAATTAGATGATTATTTACGTAGGAAGTAATAAAAGGTAGTTGTAAAATATTGTTAACCCCAAAGACTAAAAGAGATACTCCAAAGCAATAATTCATTAGTACAATATAAAGAGCCATAAAAAAGGCGTATTCGACTCAAAAAATACATATATTTGAGCCGAATAAGCAAATTAATCGGCTCATGCGCTATAATTGGCAACAACCAGATTGGCCTCAATTCAGCTACAATCTTAATAATATAGAAGATGTACTCGTTTCTTTTATAGAAGAAACCGGGCATATCAGTGGCATTTTAAAAGCACTGCCTGAAGATATGCAGGTAGAAACCATGTTAAATATTATGGTTTCAGAAGCTATTAAAACATCAGAAATAGAAGGAGAATATTTAAGCCGGCCAGATGTGTTGTCCTCCATAAGGAATAACCTTGGGCTTAATAAAGAACCTAAAAATGTAAACGATAAAAAGGCACAAGGTGCAGGCGAATTAATGGTTGCTGTACGAAAAGATTTTGCTTTACCACTTACTACAGACATGTTGTTTTTGTGGCACAAAATGCTAATGAGCCAGCAAACTGGAATAAATATCGGAGCATGGCGAACACACAAAGAACCAATGCAGGTAATTTCTGGCGCAATCGGTAAAGAAATAATACATTTTGAAGCTCCGCCTTCGGCAGATGTACCTACAGAAATGGAAAAATTTATACAATGGTTTAATGATACCGCACCCGGTGGAAAAAATCAGATAAAAAAAGCGCCCGTTCGTTCAGCCATTGCTCACCTTTATTTTGAAACTATTCATCCGTTTGAAGATGGTAATGGAAGAGTTGGCAGAGCTGTTGCGGAGAAAGCTATATCCCAAACAATCGGGCGACCAGTGATGCTTAGTTTATCTCAAACATTAGAAGCAGATAAAAAATTGTACTACCACGCTTTAAAATCTGCGCAGCAAAAAAACGAAATAACAGATTGGATTAAATACTTTGTAACTAATACGCTAGCTGCACAAAAGAACGCCATTAAACAGGTTGAGTTTACATTAAAGAAAGCAAAGTTTTTCGATAGCTTTAAAAACCAAATAAATGAGCGCCAGTTAAAAGCAATTGTAAAAATGATGGACACTGGCATTGATGGTTTTGAAGGAGGAATGACGGCAAAGAAATACATTTCTATTACGAAGGCATCAAAAGCTACCGCAACAAGAGACTTGCAAATGCTTGCAGACTTAGGTGTTTTACTTGTTGGCGGCGGCGGACGAAATACACACTACACGCTGAATATAGAAAACTAATCAACAGCTGCTATTAATTTTTATTGGGGAATTTTATAAGATGAACTAATATTGATAACAGTTAACCGGTTTATTAATTTTTGAATCTTAGGGGTCTGTTTATATGACAATAAAAAAATCGTTACAGCAATATTTAAACAATGTGGTAGAAGGAGACTGTCTGTCTGTTCTTAAGGAAATACCTGCAGAATCGATTGACATGATTTTGTGTGATTTGCCTTTTGGAACTACGCAAAATAAATGGGACAGTGTAATTAATCTTAATGATTTGTGGCAACAGTACGAAAGAGTTATTAAACCAAATGGTGCCATTGTGCTGAACTCCCAGGGCGTTTTTACAGCCAAAATTATTTTAAGCAACGAAAAGCTCTTTAAGTACAAAATAACCTGGATAAAAAGTAAACCAACCAATTTTTTAAACGCAAAAAAGCAACCGTTAAGAAAGCATGAGGATATTTGCGTGTTTTATAAAAAGCAACCAGCGTACTCACCACAAATGTCGGATGGAATTCCTTATTCGAAAGGAGTGAGAAAAAACCAGTTTACAGGAAGTTATGGAGATTTTAAACCGGTTTTGGTTGAAAGCGGAGATGGCAAAAGATACCCTACCGATGTTGTTTATTTTAAAACATCAGAAAGTGAAGGAACGGTATGGCACCCGACACAAAAGCCGGTGGAGCTGGGCCGATACCTTATTAAAACATATACAAAACCAGGGGATATAATATTAGATAATACCTGCGGAAGCGGAAGCTACCTTGTAGCCGCAGTTTTAGAGGATCGTAATTTTATTGGTATTGAAAAAAATGTATCAACACAATTATTTAAGAAAGAACATATTGATTATGTGCAACTAAGTAAAGACAGAATACAAGAAGCTCTTATGGAGCAAAGTTCCAACTTTACTAAGCATCTTATTAAAATCAACTTGCTTGCTGAATCGCAGAAAAAAAATGTCAAAAAATCTTCATCAGCATTAACCTAGTCAGAATAATTTTATTATAAAACCCCATTTTTTTAAATGCTTATAAAACCGGTTTTAGCTAAATGCGGGGATAGAACTATACTTCCTAAAATGGCAGCAGCAAATGCCTCGCCAGAAGAATGGTTTTGTAACAGCTTTCTTATAACTAAAGGTTTGTTTGGCCTATCATTTGATTTTTTTATAAACTGGTCATCCAATACTGTAACGCCGGTAATTTGGGTTAAAAGAATAATTGATGCTGATACAAAGTATTCCGAAATTATATCGAACATTAACTCCATTCTGGAGAAAGAATTTACATTGAATTATCTTATTCGATTGCACGACTTCTCAACAAAAAATAACCTTACCCCGCAATTAATTCTCTTTCATGATAATCAAAACTGGAACGATACTCAATCCTCAATTATTATTGTAGATTTTTCAAAAGAAAACAATGCGTTGAAATTCAACGCTGCTATCGTACCAATAAAAAATTTTCAGGAAAAAATAAAGGATTATTCAGGCGGACCCATTTCTATTGGTTCCAAAGGGTTGATATACGGTACGTCATATTTAGAGTGTTTTCTTTCGAAAACGAAAAGCCTTTATCCCGGTGATGTAGATATGTTGCTGCTTGATACAGATAATAATGTGCTCGCCATGCTGGAATATAAAAAACACAATCTATCCTCGCCAATAAATGACGAACGATTGTCGAAATATTACCCGGAAAAAGATGCCAGGAAATATAACCGGCTGGCAATTTTAAAAGACTACCTAAGCGTATTTAAAAAAGAAGAAATTCCTATGCTTAATGTTTACTACCCAACCGCAATGGATAAAACGCATGGGCGGCTTGAATTATTACAAGGAAATGTAAACAATTTATCTTCCCGTGCTTTTAGAAAATTTGCTATTCCAACCTCAAACAGCCACGAAGTATTTACGGCGGTATTAAATGATTTGTTGGCAGGTATAAAATTTCATGCAAGTAGTATTAAAAAAATAACTACGATTAAGAAACTTCCTGTTGAACAGGACTTAATTAAATTAATAGATACCTATCTGTTAACGAATAACCTCGGCAGCCGCGGCGTTGAGGATGGCAACAAAAGAAAACAGCAAGTTGGATTAATAGGCGAGCTGATCGTTCATAAATATTTACTGGGCGCTTATCCTGATTTAAACGAAAAACCAGATGGTTTTGATGGTGGCTTTGACATGGAATATAATGGCAAGCGCATTGACGTTAAAACGATGGAACGTAAAAGTTATGTAAGGCCCAATTTTGTAAATAATTTTTATTTGCTGCAGCAAGCACACCATGCAGATGTAATTGTGTTCTGTAGTTATCATGCTGTTGATAATATTTTAGAAATTTGTGGATGGGTTCCTAAAAATGAATTGCAAACCCGTGGCATCTATTATGCCGCAGGTACAAAAAGAATACGAACAGATGGCAGTTCGTTTATTTTCAGGCAAAATAATTATGAGATTGAAAATAAAGATTTGATGAATATTGATGGTTTGAAAGAAGGTTTGTAGAGGAAAAACTTTTGTAACCTAATTTTCCGCCTTGGTTTCCGTCTTCACGAACTACCTGGTAATCCTTAAAAGTTCCCCTAACAAAAAACCCCAACATTTCTGTTGAGGTTTTTGTGGTGTGGGCCGGGATTGAACCGGCGACACAAGGATTTTCAGTCCTTTGCTCTACCAACTGAGCTACCGCACCATCCTTATATCAAAAAGCAACATGAATGTTGAAATTCGAATTAGGGTTGCAAAAATAAGGGTATTCTCTCAAAATCTGCAATCTGCAAACAAAAATCTACAATCAATTTCCGTATTCGCACAAAAACTTAATACGCATCAGCTTTAATTGCTCCCAGTTAAAATTGCTGTCTGCAAGTTCTTCCTGTGCTACTTGCAGCGATGATGTTTCGCAGCTTTTAAAATAATCCATTATTTCGTCCTGCTCATATTCATCCACCATTTCGTTAATAGCATAGTCGAGATTTAGCTTAGTGCCGCTTGCAACAATGGTTTCCATTTCTTCTAAAAGCTCGTCAATACGCAGGTCGCGGGTTTTGGCCACGGTTTCTAACGGAATCTTTTTATCTACGTTTTGTATAATAAAAATCTTGTTATTGTTTCGGTTTACTACGCTTTTCATCACAAAATCATCGGGCCTAACAATGTCGTTTTCCTGGGCATATTTTGTAATTACATCTAAAAAAGGTTTTCCGTAACGCATCGCTTTCCCTTTGCTTACACCGCTAATTTTTTCCAGTTCTGCCATACTTGTAGGAAACATGGTGGCCATATCTTCCAGGCTGTTTTCTAAAAAAATAACAAATGGAGGCAGATTTTTTTCTTTAGCTACTTTCTTTCGAAGGTCCTTCAGCAAAATCATCAGCTTTTCGTCGGCCACTGCAGCTTCGGTTGTTGCTTGTTCACCCTCTTCATCGTCGGCATTGGCTTCTTCAAACTGGTTATTTAAAGCAATTTTAAAGGTTGTTGGTTTTTTTAAGAAAGCAGTTCCGGCTTTTGAAATTTTTAATAAACCGTACTCAACAATATCTTTTTCAATTAAACCTGCCAGTAACATCTGCCGAATAAGGCTGTTCCAAAAATGATTTTCTTTATCGTTTCCACTTGCAAAACACGCAAGCTCTTCATGACGATACATTTTTACCGCAGGTGTTGCTTTACCGGCAAGTATTAACAACACATACTCAACAGGAAACTGTTCGCCTAAAGCCTTCACTATTTTTAAAACAACAACTGCATCATCCTTCGCCTCCATTTTTTCTTTAGGGTGAAGGCAGTTATCACAATGTCCGCAGCTTTTACTATCATCATAATGCTCTCCAAAATAATGTAACAATATCTTGCGACGGCAAACGCTACTTTCTGCGTAAGCAACCGTTTCATTTATCAATTGAGCACCAACTTCACGTTCGCTCAAAGGTTTGTCTCGCATTAAATGCTCCAGCTTGGCCACATCTTTATGGGAGTAGTACAAAATACATTTGCCTTCCATACCATCGCGGCCACCGCGGCCGGTTTCCTGGTAATAATTTTCAATTGATTTTGGTATGTTGTAGTGTATTACAAACCGAATGTCTGGCTTATCTATACCCATACCAAAGGCAATGGTAGCAACAATTACGTCAACATCTTCATTTAAAAACTGGTCCTGTCTGTCTGCACGCAACTTACTATCCAAACCGGCATGATAAGCAACAGCTTTAATGCCATTTGCCATCAACATTTTCGCCAGCTCTTCGGTTGTTTTACGGTTTAGTGTATAAATAATTCCGCTTTTACCTTTATGCAGCTGAATAAAACGCACAATGCTTTTATTAGTCTGCTCCAGGTTTATTTTAGGTTGAATTTCGTAGTAAAGGTTTGGCCTGTTAAAAGAAGAGATAAAGATTTTAGAGTTGCGCAAACCCAGATTCTTTACAATATCACTTTGCACTTTTGGCGTTGCTGTTGCAGTTAATGCAATTACGGGAATGGTTTCATCAATCAAATCCATCATCTCCCTAAGCCTTCGGTATTCTGGTCTAAAATCGTGCCCCCATTCTGAAATACAATGGGCTTCATCCACAGCGAAAAAAGAGACCTGCAGGTCTTTAAAAAATTCAATATTTTCTTCCTTGGTCAAAGTTTCAGGTGCCACATACAGCATCTTTGTTTTACCAG
>JBBQPX010000136.1:0-7345 GCA_038216775.1 Chitinophagales bacterium | reverse complement strand
CGTCATATCGTTATCTACAGCGAAAGCGGTCAGAAAGTGTATGACAAAACATTCCCGATAACAGCACCATATAGCAGTATGAATGTTGATATCCGTAATCTTAGCAAAGGCTTCTATACTGTAATGGTAACAGATGCTTATGGCAAAGAAGTACTGGCTACGGGTAAAGTAGTTAAACAATAAGAGGTTTAAAGACTCTAAGTTTTATAAAAAAAGTCGCCCCGAAATTTTGGGGCGACTTTTTTTTCGCTTAAAACTGAAATGTAAATTTAGAAATGTTGTTTACACTTACAAAACATTGTAAAGGCTTCCACCCTTTTCGAACAAACGATTTATTTTCTGTTCGGTTGCTGCGTCTTTTAGCACGGGTGGCGCATGGTGCGGTTTAATACGAGCATCAAATACCAGCGGGCCGTTGCAGCCCCAATGCTTGTATTCTGTAAAACTGTTAATGCCATAAATATCATGCGATGGGTTGCAACGGGTAAAAGTTACCCATAAAAAATTATTCAGTGTTTTACTTACAAAATCAGCATCGTCGCACACAATAATAAAAGGAAAGTTTTGAAGCTGATTACCCAAGCTTGCTAATTGATCATTCAGATTGTCAATTTCGGCTTTGGCTGTTTCATAATTTGTAAATCCTGTTGTTTGCAAAGCAATAACTCCAGGTATAATTGTTGCAGGATTTTGAAAGCCTGACAAATGATGTAACGCTTCAGGAATAACTGTTTCCAGCTTTCTTAACGGTTCGCCGTAGGCTGCAAAAACAACCTTACTTCCACTATTTAACGATGTGCCGGAGTAATCAAGCGTATCGATTGTTGTATTGGTGTAAAAATGCACATCTCTTTTTAAATTGATGCGCTCTAAAATGTATTTGAGATAGACTTCAATATTATTTGTGCTGATGTTATGCTCATCATCCGCAGTAATAAATAAAAATTTTGCCAGACTTAATTGACCGGTACCCAATACATGGTTGGCAATAGTTAATATTTCTGCAGGTTGTTTTGTTTGCGCATAAGGTGTGTATCGCTCACTACCTATGGCCAATAATAGCGGATGAACACCGGCCGCATCTACAGCATTTACTTCCTTTAATCCGGGTATTTCTTGTTGCAAAGCCGTCCCGGTCATTTTATGAATGAGTTGTCCAAAACTTGTATCTTCCTGCGGCGGACGGCCAACTACTGTAAACGGCCAGATCGCATTTTTTTTTGCATAAACCTTATGCACTTTCATCAAAGGAAAATCGTGTGTAAGACTATAATAGCCAAGATGATCCCCAAATGGCCCTTCTGGTTTGTTTTCGTTCGGGTACACTTCTCCTGTAATTACAAAATCCGCATCGGTACTTATACAAAAGCCATCTTTATAAGCATATCTGAATCGCCTGGAACCGAGCACACCCGCAAATGTCATTTCGCTTATACCTTCTGGCAACGGCATAACTGCAGCAACGCTGTGTGACGGCGGACCGCCTGCAAACACACTAACCTTAAGCGGTAACCCTTTTTTATTCGCTTTGCCCTGATGAACACCAATGCCACGATGCAATTGATAATGCAAACCAATTTCTTCATTCATTTTATAATCATTGCCACTAAGCTGAATACGGTACATGCCAAGGTTGGCATTCATAATCCCCGGCTTATCAATATCTTCTGTGTAAACCTGTGGAAGCGTTACAAATGCACCACCATCCATAGGCCAGTGCTGTATTTGCGGTATATCCGAAATTTGAATTTCTTCGTATAAAACCGGCTTGTTTATGGGATTTTTTTGGGGAAGTGCTTTTAAGGCGGCAAGCCCGGTTTTAAAGTTTTTGATGGGGCTTTTTATGGCTTTAACCGGATCATCTTTTAGCTCTATTAATTGCTGTACCGTTTGTAAAGTGTCTCTAAAAATAAATTCACTTCTTTCGAGCGTTCCAAAAATATTGGATGCTGCTCTGAATTTGCTGCCTCTGACTTTTTCAAATAGTAAGGCTGGCCCTCCGGCTTCAAATACCCGAAGGTGAATAGCTGCCATTTCGAGATAAGGATCAACCTCCTCCTTTATACGGATGAGATGCCCGTTTTTCTCAAGATCCAATAAACAATCTTCTAACGATTTGTAAGACATGCGTAATTGTTTCAACGCAAATGTAAAACACAATTGCAGCAGTATTGTTGTAAAAAAAGAAAAGGAAAACCTATTTCTTCAGATACATTACTTCCTTTACCAACTTCACCGTTCTTGCAACATCGGGTAAATAAAGTGCAACCAAGTTTGGCGCATAATGCATAGGTGCATCAGCAGAAGTTATTCTGCGTATTGGTGCATCTAAGTAATCAAATCCTTCTTTTTGTATGCGATATGATATTTCTGAAGAAACTGAAGCAAACGGCCACTGTTCTTCTACTATAACAAGTCTGTTAGTCTTTTTTACACTCTCTAGAATGGTAAACCAATCCAAAGGGCGAATGGTTGCCAAATCAATAACTTCTGCTTCAATACCTTCCTTTGCTAATTCTTCAGCGGCGCCTAAAGCTATCTTCATCATTTTATTAAAAGAAACGATGGTAACGTCTTTACCTTCTCTTTTAATAAATGCCTTACCTATAGGAAGTAAATATTCCTCTTCAGGAACCTCTCCCTTTTCACCATACATAACTTCACTTTCCATAAAAATAATCGGATCATCATCACGTATAGCGCTTTTTAATAAACCTTTAGCATCGTATGGATTAGAAACGGATATAACTTTTAACCCAGGGATGTTTGCGTACATGGCTTCAAAAGCTGTTGAGTGTTGTGCCCCTAACTGTCCGGCACTGCCATTTGCTCCACGAAAAACGATTGGGCATCCAACCTGTCCACCGCTCATTGCCAACATCTTAGAAGCGGTATTTAATATTTGATCTAAAGGTAAAACCGCAAAATTCCAGGTCATAAATTCCACAATAGGGCGAAGACCATTTTGCGCAGCTCCTACAGCTATTGCGGAGAAACCAAGCTCTGCAATAGGTGTGTCAATCACTCTTTTTTCACCAAACTCATCAAGCATACCCTGACTCACTTTATATGCTCCGTTATATTCCGCTACTTCCTCCCCCATTAAAAATACGCGTTCATCTCTACGCATTTCTTCCTGCATAGCTTCTCTTAGGGCTTCTCTAAAGGCAATTTGTCGCATTTGTAATATTTTGTGTGGTGCAAATTTATCTTATAAGGGGCAGATGAACAAATTGATATTGAATAAAAAAGCCGCCATTTTCAGGGCGGCTTTTCGTTGTAATAAAATTTTAATTCATCAGTTCAGAAAGCTTATCGGTTAGCTTAGTTCCAAATAGATTTTTGGCAATGATTTTACCATCTTTATCAAGTAGTAAATTCGCCGGTATAGCCTTAATATAATATTGTTCTGATGTAGAGTTTTTCCAGCCCTGCAGGTCACTAACCTGTTTCCAAATAAGCCCATCATCCACAATAGCTTTTTTCCATTTAGCTGTGCCCTTTTCGTTATCGTAAGACACACCAAAAATTTCAAATCCTTTAGTATTGTAAGCTTGGTAAGCTTTTACAATATTTGGATTTTCTTTGCGGCAAGGTCCACACCAGCTAGCCCAAAAATCAACTAGTACGTACTTTCCTTTTAATGATGAAAGACTAAGTGGTTTTCCTGTAGTATCGAGTTGCACAATATCAGGAGCCGTTTGCCCGATTGCTACCGTCTTATACACATCAAGCATTTTTTTTACTTTTTCGCCAGGGGCGGAATTTTTAACATTAGCGCTTAATGCATTATACAATGGCTCAACATCTTCTGCTTCGGCATAAAAGCCAAAATTTTCGTTAATAGCCATAGCACTACGTAAAGAAGCCGGATTAGCGAGTACAAACATTTTTATGTAACTCCTTTTTTGTTGAGTTTTTGCATCTTCCAACGCATCAAGACTATCTAACGCTTTTTTATTTTCACTTTTTTCCGCCTCTTCGTAGGCTGCATAATATTTCTTTTCATCTTCACTAAAAGGCCTTAGTGTAGTTTTAAGCTTTTTATCATCGTCGTTTAATACAGAGCCGGCAATTACAAGCTCCTTAAGTTTATCGCCATTTCCCCTGATGGTTATTTTAACAGGCTCCACAAAGAAACGTAGGTTATCATCTTTATGATCCTTCATGGTTAAAAAAGCGGTGGATGGGTTTTGTACAAAGCCTTTGAAATTAAAAAATCCGTTCTTGATTTCTGTTGAATCTTTAACAGCCGCATTTTCGCCATATACAGTCAGGTAAATTTTGCCCTTCTTTACTTTTGCAAATTTGCCAAAAATACTAAAGGCTGAATCTGCTTTTTGCGCATTGGCAACCATTGCCGAGAAAACAAAAAGCGAAAACATTAATTTCTTCATAATTAAAATGATTAAGTTTCGAAGATAATGCAATTGTAAAAAACGCCATTACCATTTATAAAAATGCCTTCCAAAGGGAAGGCATAAAAATAATTATATAGTTCAATTAAACATTTTCAATAACCATAGCACTTGCACCACCGCCCCCGTTACAAATACCGGCAGCGCCATATTTTGCGTTGTTTTGCTTCAATACATTTATTAGGGTAACAATAATTCTTGCTCCGCTGCAACCCAAAGGATGACCGAGAGAAACTGCTCCACCATTTACATTTACTGTAGATGGATCTAATTTCATACGCTTGCTATTTTCGATACCAACAACAGCAAAAGCCTCGTTCAATTCCCAATAAGAAATATCTTCCATTTTTAACCCGGCTTTTGAAACTGCCTTAGGTACGGCAAGGGAAGGCGTAGTTGTAAACCACTCTGGTGCTTGTTCTGCATCAGCATAGCTTAAAATTTTGGCTATAGGTTTTAAACCTAGTTCATCCGCTTTTTCCTTACTCATTAAAACCAAAGCAGCCGCACCATCATTCATGGTAGATGCATTGGCTGCAGTAACGGTTCCATCTTTTTGAAATGCTCCTTTAAGCTCCGGTATTTTATCAAACTTAACATTGAAAGGCTCTTCATCTTTTGCAAAAAGAACAGGATCGCCTTTTCGTTGGGGAATTTCTACAGGCACAATTTCATTTACAAATTTGCCTGCTTCAGTTGCAGCCTGGCTACGCTTGTAACTTTCAATGGCAAAGGTATCCTGATCTTCACGACTAACACCACAGGTAGATGCACAAAGTTCAGCTGCATTACCCATTGCCTTGCCATCGTACACGTCTGTAAGGCCATCCTTAGCTAAACCATCTATTAAACTTGAATTGCCGTATTTGTTGCCCCAGCGCATGCTATCAACATAAAAAGGAACATTGCTCATACTTTCCATGCCACCGGCAACTACAATATCCGCATCGCCCAATAAAATACTTTGCGCCGCCTGCGAAATAGCCTTCATGCCACTTGCGCAAACTTTATTTATCGTTGTACAATTTACTTCGTTTGGTAAGCCGGCAAACTTTGCCGCCTGCCGTGCAGGTGCTTGCCCAAGATTTGCCTGTATAACCGAACCCATTAAAACATCGTTAACAAGTTCTGGCTTTACGCCCGCTTTTTCAAGCGCACCCTTAATGGCAACTGCACCCAATTGAGTGGCGGTAAATCCTTTTAACGAACCTCCAAAACTGCCCATCGGCGTTCGCACAGCAGAGATAATATAAACTTCTTTCATATAGTTTTTAATTTAGGATGCAAAGGTAAGAATTATCAGGCTGAAGACTATCAGCAGTTAACACTACAAAAAAGAGGACAGTAAAACTGCCCTCTCTTACACAATAAATAGTATTTGAAAATTTATTGAACTGTCGTTACCTCGTATCGTATTTTATCCCCTTCAATTACCTCTTTGTAATAAATGCCATTAGTTGATACAAAATATTTCTGTTGGTTAATTACCTGAACTTTCGAATCCTGTGGCAATTCATCATACCTGCTGCCAATTGTTGGTATGGCTTCGTCAACAGCATTCAAATCGTTATTGTTATAATCATTAGGCGAACCATTTCCATTATCTGTGTTAAGAACACCATCTGTGCCAACTACTCTGTAAACGAGTTTATTGTTTTCGTTAAATTCTTCCTGGTAAAACGTGCCACCAATTTGATAATACTTTTGCCCATCAATTACTGTTGCTTTTGCACTTGATGGAAGATTATTAACTGTTGCATTTAGAGGCGGTTCAACCACTTGGTATCCGCCGCCGTTGTATGGACGATAATACACACCATCGTTATAGTAATATGGATTTGAACCTTGATAAAAACTGCTATATCCAAATGGCAAAACATTTAATCGGAAGCCAAATGATGGGCCATAACGGACATAAGTTACTGGTCTTCTGTAACCGTAATATGAATGGGTACGATAAACAGGTGTAGGCCTGTAATACGGGCGATAAACGGGTCGATAGGCTGGCCGGTAAGCAGGCCGGTAATTATACCTCGACCCTACGCTAACCGTTACCCGGCTTCGGTTATAGTTATTATGAGAATTGTAATTATTGTTATGTTGTGGCCTGCCACGCTGCGCAAAAGCACCAAAAGATAGTACCAATCCCACCATCATTACCGCCCCTGTTTTAAAAATTTTCATAAATTTATTTTTATAGTTGTTTAAAGTTACTCAAAAGATAAAGTCGATATTGTTAATTCACATATTTTAACATTCATGCGGCTTCAGATTGTATTGATAAGCAAAACTAAAACCCGGTGTACCGGGCTTTAGTTTTTTTTACTGGTTCAATTACCAACGTTTTCTATCATTTCTTCTGTAATCGCCAAACTGGTTTTGAGGACTATTGAATTTTTGATAAACATCTCTAATATCAGAATCACGTTGTGCCTCAAGATTATTAATCAAACGCTTTTTATGAAACCAGCTCATAAATGGTTTTGTTTTTACGTCTTGAATTTTGTAGGCATAACGCTGATTAATCTGGTTAAGCTGCATATCCCTTTCTCTTGGGCTGAAACTGTATCCACCACGAAAATCTTTGTC
This sequence comes from Chitinophagales bacterium, assembly GCA_038216775.1. Classification (GTDB taxonomy): domain Bacteria; phylum Bacteroidota; class Bacteroidia; order Chitinophagales; family Chitinophagaceae; genus Ferruginibacter. Next base: position 338 of record JBBQPX010000136.1, on the reverse strand, counting down.
ACGGCTATCGTGGCCGTAGTTGCCGTTATTAGCGTAAACGTTTTTGTCGTTGCCATGGTTACGATCGTTTTGACCATATTGTGCAAATGCTGTACTTAGCATTGCTGTGGCAAAAAATAATGTAAAAATTGTTTTCATAATTGTAAAATTTAATTGTAAATAATATGCATAAGACGTAGCTCGGTAAATTTTGTTTACAAAAGAAATGTTAATAGAAATTTGATAAAATCTTTTCATTAATAAATACTAATTTGGTTCTCTAATCTTTAAACAATCAGCATGAAAAAAGCATCCATTATTTTAAGCCTTTTCGTAATTACTTGTTTTGCCGCATGTTC
>JBBQPX010000135.1:0-7351 GCA_038216775.1 Chitinophagales bacterium | reverse complement strand
ATACCATCTTTCATATGCAAAATTCTATCTCCCATTTTAGAGAGTTCTTCGTTATGCGTAACAATTAAAAAAGTTTGTTCAAATTTATTACGTAAGTCAATAAAAAGGTCGTGAAGTTCTCTTGCATTTTCACTATCCAGGTTGCCGGTTGGCTCATCTGCCATTACAATAGATGGGCTGTTTATTAAAGCTCTGGCAACAGCTACTCGTTGCTGCTCTCCGCCAGAAAGCTGCTGTGGTTTGTTTTCCAGACGGTCTTGCAAGCCTAAAGTTTTCAACAATTCGGTGGCTTTTAAGATAACATCTTTCTTCTTTTCGCCTGCAATCCAGCCGGGTATGCAAACATTTTCCAAAGCAGTAAATTCAGGCAAAAGATGATGAAACTGGAAAACAAAACCAATATGCTTGTTTCTAAAAGCTGATAATTTGCTTCCTTTTAATTGTTCCAAATGCTGACCATTTAGTATAATCTGGCCGCTATCAGCCGTATCTAAAGTGCCTAAAATGTGCAGCAGCGTGCTTTTACCAGCACCTGAAGAACCTACAATACTTACAATTTCTCCTTTATTTATAGATATATCAACCCCTTTTAGTACGGTGAGGTTATCATATTTTTTAAAAATTCCTGTAGCTGTTAACATGGTTCGAAAATAGGTAATAAATGTAAGTTTTAGCTTTAAAAACCTGCTATCCTCCACCCCTGAACATATTATTTAATGTTTAACAAATACCCCTGTTTAAAAAACACTTTTGGTTATTCCAAATGAACTTATACATTTGCACAAAATTTAAACCCCTTTACATCATGTTTTGGACACTAGAATTAGCCTCTCATTTGGAAGATGCGCCTTGGCCGGCTACTAAAGATGAATTAATTGATTATTCAATCCGCAGTGGTGCGCCTATTGAAGTGGTAGAGAATTTGCAGGAACTGGAAGACGAAGGTGAAATTTATGAGGGTCTTGATGATATTTGGCCTGATTACCCAAGCCAGGAAGATTTCTTTTTTAATGAGGATGAATATTAAAAGACGCCCCTCCGCCCCTGAAGGGGAACTTTTGAGTTCACAATTTTAAGAGCATTATAAAATATAAAAAGCGAAAGCCTCTCTGATTGGAGAGGCTTTCGCTTTTGCGTAATATAAAGAATGTTTAAATTTTCAAGTTCTAAGTTCCCCCTTCAGGGGGCGGAGGGGGCTCTTACATCTTCTCAATCACTGCCTCTGTTACACCCGTAAACGAGAACCCTCCATCATGAAATAAATTCTGCATAGTAACCATCTTCGTCATATCGCTGAACATCATTACAATGTAGTTTGCGCAATCATCTGCGCTCGCATTACCTAAGGGACTCATTTTTTCTGCATACTCCATAAAGCCATCAAAACCCTTTACACCGCTGCCTGCTGTAGTTTTTACCGGTGATTGCGAAATGGTATTTACACGTACATGCTTTTTAACACCGTAATGGTAACCAAAACTACGGCTCACACTTTCAAGCAAAGCTTTTGCATCAGCCATTTCGTTATAGTCTGGAAACACACGCTGCGCTGCGATGTAGGTTAAAGCTACTACGCTGCCCCAATCATTTATTGCATCCATCTTCATGGCTGTTGCCAAAACACGATGCAAACTCATTGCAGATATATCCAAAGATTTTGCGTTAAAACCGTAATCAATTTCGGTATAATGTTTTCCTTTACGCACATTAATACTCATGCCAATAGAATGCAGAATAAAATCCACACCACCTCCAAAATGTTCCATTGACTTTGTAATCAGATTGGTAACATCTTCATTGCTGCTAACATCGCAAGGAATTACCGGCGCACCTATCTGCTCGGCCAGTTTATTAATTTCGCCCATGCGCATAGCCACGGGTGCGTTGGTTAAAATGATTTCAGCACCCTCTTCGTGGCAACGCAAAGCTGTTCTCCACGCAATTGACCTTTCATCTAGGGCGCCAAAAATGATTCCTTTTTTTCCTTTAAGCAAGTTGTATGACATAAGTAAAATCTGTTTAATGATTGATGCGGTAAAAATAACATCTTATCGTTTAAAGAAAAATTCTTTGTAGTAGTTTATTATCAGGCCGAAAAGAAATACAAAAACGAGTACAATTATTAAATGCAACAATACAAATAAAAGAAAATAGCCCACAGAGCGCCTCGGGTCTAAATTATTTTTAATAAAAAGATGACTTCCGTAAGCTGACAACGTTGTTATTAACAGAAGCAGTATTACTTTGACGTTAAACAATTTGTATTCTTTACTTCGTTAATTTAATTCCCCACCATTTCCCTCGCATTCTGCAATGCAGCAGCAGTGGGCTTTTCGCCACTAAGCATTTGGGCAATACTGGTTATGCGTTCATCATTGTTCAGCAAACGTATTGATGTTACAATCTTATCTTTTTCAATGGCTTTGTACACAAAATAATGAGCATCGGCACGGGCAGCAATTTGAGGTTGATGGGTTATGGATATTAACTGGTGAGATGCAGAAAGCTCTTTCATAATGTTGCCGACCTGTTTGGCTGCTTCTCCGCTGATGCCGGTATCTATTTCATCAAATATTAAAGTAGGTAACTGTAGTTTTTTTGCTACCAGCGATTTAATGCAAAGCATTAGCCTGCTTAACTCTCCCCCACTTGCAACTTTACGCAGCGGTTCAAAACGGCCGCTTTTATTGGCATCGAAAAGAAACTAAACTCTGTCGATGCCTGATTCGCTAAGTGTTTCTAAAGGCATGGCTTCCGCAGTAAATTTTGCGTTGGGCATCCCCACACGGGCAAGTAAATTATTTACATTTTCGGTAAATGGTTTGATGGCTTTTTTGCGGTTATCAGAAATAGTTTTTGCCAGTTGCTCACACTGCTTCAGCAATTCATTTGTTTGTTTTTCTTTTTGCTGAATAGCATCGCTAATATTTAATATCGCGTTTAGTTTGCCCTGCAATTCTTCCCGCAGGGAAATAAGTTCGTTGGTGGTAGTAACACTATGCTTCTTTTGCAGTTTATAACCCATGGAAATACGGTCGTTAACCAATTGAATGCGCTCGGCGCTGTAGTTTACGCTGTCGTTTATACCTTCCAGTTCTTCGGTTATATCTGCCAGTTCTAATTGTGTGCTTTGCAACCTTTTTGCAAGCTCTGCAATACCGGTATGGTATTTATCTAGCCCATGCAATTTACCGTACAACGCTTTTAATTGCTGTACAAGCGGCTCTTCGCTTTCCTTTAGTTCGTAACAAATGCCAGAAAGTTCCTGCTTTATATTTTCAGCATTGCTTAATAATTTCAATTCCACATCAAGCTCTTCCAGCTCATTTTCTTTAAAGCCCGCATCCTCCAGTTCATCAAATAAAAACTGGTTGTAATCGAGTGCTGCGTTGGCTGTGGATTGCTCTGTCTGCAACTCCTGTAGTTCTTTTTTTGTTTTTTTATACTGCAGAAAAATCTGTTGATATTGCTGTAATAAGTCTGCATTACCGGCAAGCGCATCCAGCACTTCCTGCTGAAAATCTGACGAACTCAATTCCTGCGTATCAAATTGCTGATGCAAATCAACCAGCAAAGTACTCAACGCTTTTAATTGATTTAAATTTACCGGCGTATCATTTATAAACGCCCGGGATTTTCCGTTAGCTGCAATCTCACGCCTTATAGTGAGCATTTCATCCGCATCTAAATCATTCTCTTTTAAAAACTGCCTGATGGCTGCTTTGTTCATAGCTTTAAACGAGCCTTCTATTACCGCTTTTTTCTCCTTTTGCTGTAACACGCTGCTATCTGCACGTTCGCCCAGAATAAGACTTAAAGCACCCATTAAAATACTTTTACCGGCACCTGTTTCACCTGTTATAATATTCAGCTTGTCTGAAAAGTCAATTTCCAGTTGATTTATAATGGCGTAGTTCTGTATGTTTAATTTATGTAGCATAAAATCTTTTAACCGTTGGCAAATTAGCAAATAAAATTCACCCCTATCCCCTAAAGCGGGATTTTATTGAAGCAAATACAAAAAGAGCCCACAAAATGTGAGCTCTTTCAATATTATTAATCCGTTATTTTATTTTACTTCAACTGAATCGTTCAAATCAGCATCAACTAAAATACGACCACAGTTTTCGCAAACCATAATTTTTTTACGTAGTTTAATTTCGCTTTGCTTTTGAGGAGGAATAGCATGGAAACAACCGCCGCAGCTATCTCTTTCTACAGCCACAACAGCAAGACCATTGCGGTAGTTATTGCGGATACGGTCGTAACTAACTAACAAACGCTCATCAGCCATGCTACGTGCTTTTTCGCCTTCTTTATTGTAATGCTTTTCTTCTTTTTCTGTTTCGCTGATGATTTTCTCCAACTCACCTTTTTTACCAACAAGATGTCCTTCCTTATTAGCTACTGCTTTTTTTGCAATCTCCAGTTGACGAGCTTTTTCAGAAATTTCTTCAGTTGCGTCTTTAATATGTTTTTCGCAAAGCTTTATTTCTAAAGTCTGCATTTCAATTTCTTTGTTTACAGCTTCAAACTCACGGTTATTTTTTACGTTATCGCTTTGCTTCTCGTATTTTTTAACCAAGGCATCAGCTTCTTTAATACCTTCTCTTTTTTGGGCAATAAACTCCTGAATACCATTAATTTCTTCTTCCACACGAGTCTGCCTTGCATGCAGGCCTTCAATTTCGTCTTCCAGGTCTTTTACTTCCATTGGTAATTCACCTTTCAAAATCTGAATTTCATCCAGCTTACAATCTACTTTTTGTAAAAGTACAAGTGCGCTTAATTTTTCTTCAATTGAGAATTCTTTTACTGCGGCCATTTTATTTATGAATTATGTTTTTTGAAATTTACAGGAAGTAATGCACCGGATTGGTTTTTACGCCTGTTTTTTGGACGGCAAAGGTAAGGAATTTTTGGCTCAAAATATCAAATAACAGGTCTATTGTAAACTGTTCGCTCTCATAATGGCCAATATCGGCTATTACTAAGCGGCTGTTGGCATCAAAAAACTCATGGTATTTAACATCGCCGGTTATGTAAAAGTCTGCACCAGAGGCTACTGCGGCTCCAATAAGAAAACTTCCGGCACCGCCACAAAGTGCCACTTTTTTAACTTGCCGGCCTAATAATGGCGTGTATCGTATAACAGAAAGATTGAATCTCTGCTTCAAGAGCGCTAAAAAATCGTTTTCACTCATTGGTTCTGGCAGCTCCCCTACCAAACCACTGCCAACTTGTTGATTCTGATTATCTAACGCACTAACACCATAAGCTACTTCCTCGTAAGGATGTGCGGTTTTCATAGCAGCCAAAATTCCAGCTTCCTGCCACGCAGGAAAAATAATTTCGATTTTAATTTCATCTTCGGTATGCCTTTCATCAATAGTTCCAATAAAAGCATTTGTGCCTTCGCCGGGTTTAAAAGTGCCTTGTCCGGTAGTATTAAAACTGCATTCGCTGTAATTGCTGATATTTCCTCCGCCTGCGGCAAAAATGGCCGAACGCACATTTTCCGCATGAGCGATGGGTACAAAAGTGTAGAGTTTTTTTAGCGTCTCATTTTTAGGCTTAAGAATTTGCCTGTTTATCAACCCCAATTTATCGGCAATGGTTGCACTTACGCCATGCAGCACATTATCCAGATTAGTATGGATGGCATAAATGGCAATATCATTTTTTATGGCGGTGATGATGGTTTTCTCCACATAATTTTTCCCCGTTATTTTTCGTAATCCGCCAAATATTATGGGATGATGGGCGACGATAAGATTGCATTTTTTTGCTATCGCCTCCAGCACTACTTCTTCCGTAGCATCTAATGTGGTGATGATGCCCGTGCAATCCCAGCTGCTGCTGCCGGTAAGCATTCCGGCATTATCGTAACTTTCCTGTAATGATGGCGGGGCAACCGTTTCTAAAAAAGCTGTAATTTCCTGTATCTTCATTTTACTAAATTACAATATGAATTCGAAAGAACTATATACAAAGTACAAAGACAGGATGCAAAAAATTGCTGATATTAAATATGCATCGGCTGTTTTACAATGGGACCAGGAAACTTACCTGCCGCCTAAAGGCAATGATGTACGAGGCAGACAGCTTGCTACTTTGAGCGAAATAGCTCATGAGCAATTTACTGATAGTGAAACTGGTAACTTACTTAATGAACTTGCTGCAAAAAATGATTTGAGCGATAAAGAACAAAAAAATGTTGAGCTATCTCTTGAAGATTATACCAAAAGTAAAAAGCTTAGCAGCGATTTTGTACGCCGGATGAGTGAAACGGTGAACAAAAGTTTTCATGCATGGATACAGGCACGCAAGGATAATAGCTTTTCAGGTTTTCAACAACCGCTGGATGATTTAATACAGTTAAAAAAGCAGGAAGCTGATTTGCTGGGCTACGAAAATCATCAATACAATGCATTGATGAACGAATATGACAAAGGCCTTACTGTGGCTATTGTTGATAAGGTGTTTACTGATTTAAAACCTCAACTTTCAGCTTTGCTGGATACAATAAAAAATAAACCGCAGGTTGATAATAATTTTCTGCATCAACATTTTGATAAGGACAGCCAATGGAAATTTGGTATGGATATTTTAAAGCGGATGCATTTTGATTTTGATGCCGGGCGGCAAGATATTAGCGAACATCCGTTTACCATCAATTTTAATAATAACGATGTGCGTGTTACTACACGAATTGATGAATATGATTTTGGCAATATGACGTGGAGCTGCATACACGAAGGTGGGCACGCTTTGTACGAGCAAAGTCTGCCAACCGAAGAATACGGTTTGCCACTAAGCGAATATTGCAGCCTTAGCATACACGAAAGCCAGAGCAGACTTTGGGAAAATAATATTGGGCGTGGCAAAGCCTTTTGGCAATATAATATGCCGATGTTGAAACAATATTTTCCAACACAGTTTAAAAATATTACGCTAGAAAAATTTTACAAAGGCATTAATAAAGTTCAGCCATCTTTAATACGCACAGAGGCTGATGAACTTACGTATCATTTTCATGTGATGATAAGATACGACATTGAAAAAATGCTGATTGATGGCACTATAAAAACAAAAGATATTCCCGCTTACTGGAATGAGCATTATCAAAAATACCTGGGCATAAAAGTGCCCGATGATAAACAGGGTTGCCTGCAGGATGTGCATTGGAGCCATGGTAGTTTTGGATACTTTGCCACTTACAGTTTAGGTAGTTTATATGCGGCGCAGTTGCATGCAACCTTTGTTAAACAAAATCCGTCTTTTGAAAAAGAAGTAGCTTTGGGTAATACAGCAGATTTGTTGCAGTGGTTGCGACAACAAATTCACCAAT
>JBBQPX010000134.1:0-7413 GCA_038216775.1 Chitinophagales bacterium | reverse complement strand
GGGGCTGATATGCGTGTTAGGGCTTGTGCTGAATGATGCACTATCGCCACAAAATAATTTGCTTTGGGTAAGTAATTGGGTATGTACTTCTAAACCAATTACTACCTGGTATTTATCGTTTTGTTTCACGGCGCAAAGGTAGTTTACAATAGGCAATGGGCAATAGGTAATAGGCAATGAGGGAATTTAGGCTAATAGGAAAGGAGATGAAGGAGAAAAGATGGCTAAGAGGACAAAAGAGAAAAGGAGCTGAAGGAGGAGATTTAGGCCAAGAGGAAAAAGGAGGAAAGGGAGATTATAAGTGTCTCCTTTTTTCCTTCGTCCTCTTAGCTGAATAATAAAAAATCCTCTTAGCAAAAAACGTCCTGAAAAAATATTCAGGACGTTCACGCTTGCTGCTTTTCATGGCTTGTTATAAATCAGCAGTCTTTAATTTCTTTGGAATTTTAATATCAAAATTCATGGTTTTGCCGCTGCGGTTTGCTTTAATGCTGTAGGCTGATTTATCTGCATTCTCATGTAGTCCTTCACGCACTTCATCAGTATTAGAAACTTTTTTACCGCTAATTTCTGTTACAATATCATCTTTTTTAAGTCCAGCTTTTTCGGCTGGAGAATCAGCATCAACATCTAAAACTTTTACGCCTTTGCCATCTTCAGTATCTTGAATTTTTAAACCAATTTTTTGCTGACGTGGGTTGTAATCAAAGTCAAAATTGTTTGAGCCGCCCGGCGACCAGATTTTCGGAGACATATCACCTAATTCCTTATCGTTCCATTCCATTTTTGGCATAACCTGCACACGTGGCAAAGAGAAAGACCTTGTTTGTCCATCTGGACCACTAAAAGAATATGCCATTGACCTCGACTCTTTACGCTCACCCAGCTTGGCTTTTGCAGATCCGCCTTTGCCATCACGGTTATAGTAAACGGTTACTTCATCATTGGGTTTAAAGCTGGAAACAATGTCGGAAAGTGAATTTGGGTCTTCAACTCTTTTATCGTTTACGCTTACAATTATATCGCCTTTTTTTAAGCCTGCTTTATCTGCAGCACTTTCTTTGCTCACTTCCATAATCACCGCACCTTTTATGCTTGAATTTTTGGCTTCATCTTTAAATGTGCTGGTTGTAACTCCTAAAAAAGCGCCGGATTCGTTGCTAGCATTATTAAAGAAATTCATGCCTTCAAAATCTTCGGGAGCCATTTGAAAACGCATATTGCCTTTTCCATCTCTGATAGTGATGTTTCTTTTGTTGATGGTAATTTGATCATCTTTAAATTCTGATAATGGTTTGCCGTTAATGGTAACATTATCACCATTAATTTCTACGGAAATTTTTGTGTCCTTGTCGCCTTTTTTGCGGATGATGATTTCCTGTGTTTCTTTTTTCACTTTGTCGCCGTTATCATCTTGGGCAATAGATTTAGTGGTGAGTGCTGCAAAACACATAAATACAGCAGTAAAAACAATTTTTTTCATGGCTTAAAATTTTATGTACGAAACTTTTAGTAGAACAAAACTAAGGACTTTATTTGAATTACGAAAGTTTTCGCAGATTATTTTTTGGGTTTAACATTTTTTAAAGGTTTTTGCCACGGATTGCACGGATTTACACGGATTGATTTGCCCGCAGAATCTGTTGATTTCGCTGAAAGGTGTGGAAGGAAATTTCTGTATTTTTTAAAACTATAGTAATTTTATAAATTATCTTTTATTTGCCTTTCATCTGTGTAAATCTGTGAAATCAGTGGCAAACAAATCATCCGAAGGCTGGATTATTAATTAGGTTTAGCCTTTGTATAGGTTCTTACAGGGCAATCATCTACAATTCCTTTGCCGATGAATTCCATACCAATTTTTTCAAGCACTTTTATGGAGGCGAAGTTTTCAACATGCGCCCTGCCGGTTATGATGTTAAGATTCAAGTTATTTAAACCATATTCAAGAGTTTCCGATGCGGCTTCGGTGGCAAAGCCTTTGCCCCAGGCTTTTTGCATCAGGCGATAACCAAGGTCAATTTCATCAATTTCCGGCCTGTATTTTAAACCGCACCAGCCAATAAACTCATGGGTTTCTTTTGTTATTATTGCCCAACGGCCAAGGTTGTTTTTGTATTGGGGTAAGATGATATCAGCGATTATTTTTTGCGCCTGCTCAACAGTTTCAAGCGTTGGCTCATGTACGTACTTTACAATTTCAGGGTCGCTGTTAAGCTCGAGAATTAAAGGCGCATCTTCGATGGTTATTTGGCGAAGAATGAGGCGGGGAGTTTGAAAGATGATGCGCATGGCAGGTACAGCTGTTTTATTCAATAAATATTTTGCATCCGTGTGCTATATTCTTTGTAGCGTCTAATAAAAAATCAAAATCAATGGTAGAGACCTCATCTTTTAAAGTATGATAGTATCCGTCGCTAGGTGCGCCGGAAGTAAAAAAAATCCTATTTTCAACTTGTGTAAACGAATAGTGGTCACTTCTTGTAAAGAAACTTTCCATTGGAAATTGGTCCGATATAAAAAATCCTTTTTGGGATACCTGGGCGTTTAATTTTTTTATAAGTGCCTTAGGTTTTTCAGCAATTACCATGCATTTCTTAGTGTAGCTGCTTATAGGTCTGCCCAGCATATCAAAGTTAATAACTGTATTAATGTAAGACTGATCAATATGGGCTGCAGTATAGGCGGAGCCAAGTAAACCTAACTCTTCACCAGAAAAAGCAATAAATACTAAAGTGTATCTGTTCGTTTTTAAAGCAGCATAATATTTTGCAAGTTCAATTAATATTGCAACACCCGAAGCATTATCGTTAGCTCCGTTATACACTGAATCTTTGTTTTTTGACCAATTATCTGCTTTTATTTTACCAATATGGTCATAATGTGCGCAAAAAATAATAATGGTGTCTGTATTTATATTGCCTTTAATGGCACCAGTAACATTAATGGCCTGCACAAGAGTTTCTGTATTATTCTCCCTGAATTTTAAAGGATAGTAAGCAAAGAATCCATCGTTGCCGACTAATGGATTAAGGCCTGCTTCTTTAAATCGGGACGCAATAAAAGTTGCAGCATTCTTTGTTTCGGGCATTGCAGTAAAACGCCCTAGCATACTATCATGTGCCAAGGCAGATACAGTTGAAATCAGCGATTCTTTTGTAATTATACTATCTATAGATGTTGATTGACCAGTAACAGCGAAGGAAAAGAGCATGCAAAAAACAGAACAGATTGTTTTCATTTGAGTGAATCTTGCTTTCTTGTTAATTGAATATAGATAATTACAACAAACCTTTTACCGCATCAATAACTCCTTGCAAATTCCCCACATCCTGCCCACCTGCCGTTGCCAGATTTTTTTGTCCGCCGCCGCCGCCTTTTATTAACGGTGCCACATGCTCTTTAATAATTTTGCCGGCGTCTAAATTTTTAGCAACAACAACCGTGTCAGAAATACCAATCGCCACAAAAGGTTTACCATCGATATTGGCACAAAGCACTGCAACATGGTCGTGCAGCTTATTTTTCAAATCGAAACAAAGTTTTTTTAATGCATCGGAACTGCTTACTTCCACTATATCTCCAACAAAAGTTACGTTGTTTATAATTTCATCTTTTTGCAACAGCTCATTACGTATGGCAACAAGTTGTCTTGCTTCCAAAGCTTCAATATGTTTTTTTAGAGAAGCATTTTCAGTCTGCAGATTCTCAATTGATTTACCGATATCCTTTGGATGTTTTAATAGCCCGCTGATTTCGCTGATTGACGCAGATAAATTGCTTACATAATTTTCTGTTGCTTTACCACAAACCGCTTCCAGTCTGCGAACACCTGCAGCCACCGCAGATTCGTGTTTAATTTTAAACAGACCTAGCTCGCCGGTACTGCCAACATGCGTACCACCGCAAAGCTCAAGAGAATATTCAGGATCCATAATTACAACACGTACAACATCTCCGTATTTTTCGCCAAATAAAGCCATAGCGCCAAGTGCAATAGCTTCATCCTTGCTCATAGATTTTATTACAACAGGAATGTTTTCTCTTATCTTTTCGTTCACTAATTTTTCAACTGCAGTTACTTCTTCATCCGTAACTTTTGCAAAATGGCTGAAATCAAAACGTAGATGCTCTTCATTTACCAAACTTCCTTTTTGTGCTACGTGTTTGCCCAATACGCTGCGTAATGCTGCATGCATAAGGTGTGTAACGCTGTGGTGGAGCGTAATGTCCTTTCTTCTTACAGCATCAACTTTTGCAGTAACCTCTGCGCTCATATCAGGAAATATACTTTCACTAAAATGAATAAATAAATCATTTTCCTTCTTAGTGTCAACAATTATTAATTCTTCATTATTAATTATCAATTTTCCAGAGTCCCCAACCTGTCCGCCGCTTTCGGCATAAAATGACGTTTGGTCTAACACAATTTGATAGAGTTCTTTTCCCTTTCCAGTTACCTTGCGATACTTAACAATTTTGCTTTTTGTTTCTAAAGAATCGTAGCCGACGAATTTAGAAGAGTCGAGATCGTTGACGATGACCCAATCTTCGGTGTCTAAAACAGCAGCAGAACGGCTTCGGGTTTTTTGCTTTTGCATTTCTACTTCAAAGCCTGCTTCATCAACAGTTAATCCTTTTTCTGTAGCTACTAATTTTGTAAGGTCTAATGGAAAACCAAAAGTATCGTAAAGCTTAAATGCTTCTTCACCTGTTATATTTTTTTCAGCTTGTTCCAGCATGGAAAGCCCATTGTCAACAGTTCTTAAAAATGCATCTTCTTCCTCCTTGACAACCTTGCTTACAAAATCCAACTGCGCATTCAACTCTGGAAAAACAGTTTCAAATTGCTTCGCAATAACGGGTAATAACTGCTCCAGCAAAGGTTTTTTGTAATCCAAATAAGAATAATAATAACGCACAGCCCTACGTAAAATACGACGTATTACATAACCTGCGCCAGTATTTGATGGTAACTGTCCATCAGCAATTGTAAAACTTATAGCACGGATATGGTCGGCAATTACCCGAAAAGCAACTGCTTCTTTACTATCGCTGTAATCATATTTTTTACCGCTTATTTTTTCAATTGCTGCAATAGTTCCTGTAAAAACATCAGTATCGTAATTAGATGTTTTGTTTTGAATAACTCTCACTAATCTCTCAAAGCCCATTCCTGTATCAACATGGCGTGCAGGTAATTCTTCCAGGCTGCCATCTTTTTTACGGTTAAACTGAATAAATACATTGTTCCATATTTCAATCACCTGTGGATGGTCGTTGTTTACCAAAGTGGCTCCATCAATCGTTTTTCTTTTCTCTTCAGTTCTGCAATCCACATGTATTTCTGTGCAAGGCCCACATGGACCAGTATCGCCCATCTCCCAGAAATTATCTTTTTTATTACCGAGCAAAATACGGTCTTCAGCAATGTATTTTTTCCACTCATTAAAAGCTTCTTCGTCACGAGGAAGCCCTTCTTTTTCATCACCTTCAAAAATGGTAACATATAATTTATCCTTGTCTAATTTGTAAACTTCTGTTAATAATTCCCAACTCCAGGCAATGGCTTCTTTTTTAAAATAATCACCGAAGCTCCAGTTACCCAGCATTTCAAACATAGTGTGGTGGTAGGTATCCACGCCAACCTCTTCCAAATCGTTGTGCTTGCCACTAACACGCAAACACTTTTGCGTGTCGGCTATTCGTGGATTTGGCGCTTGTTTATTACCCAGAAAATAATCTTTAAACTGGTTCATTCCGGCGTTAGTAAATAAAAGTGTTGGATCGTTTTTTACTACGATAGGGGCGGAGGGAACAATCGCATGTTCTTTAGATTTAAAAAAGTCAAGAAACTGTTGTCTTATCTCGGCACTCGTCATCATATACCTTATGTTTAAATGGGTTGATTTTTATTGTTTATCGGGCTATATTTGTAAACTTTTGCAAATGTAGGAAAAAAGCCCCCTCTATCTCCTGCAAAGAGAGAGGAAATGGTGAAGATTGAAGCTAAGTAATTGAAAATATTAAGGATTAAACATGTCTCCTATTAGGGGATAGGGTATGAAGAAAATAAAATACTACTATAATACACATACGCTTCGCTACGAAAAGCTGGTTACGCCACTAAGGGTAAAACTATTACGGGTATTTGGTTTTATTTCGGCAGCGTTGGTAACCTCTGCCATTGTTATTTATGTTTACAACACTTTTTTCCCTAAAGCAGCCGACAGAGAAGCAGAACTGAAATACGAAATTGTAAAGGATAATTACAATACCCTTGCTCAAAAAGCGAAAACACTGCAGCAGCAAATGGCAGATCTTGAAAAGCGGGATAATGAAGTTTACCGTTCAATTTTTGAAGCCACGCCTTTAACTGACAGTGCAAGAACCAAGGCGATTGAACAAACAAAGGAGATAGCAAAAATTAACCTTATTAAAAACGACGACCTCGGTGGCGAAATTGTAAAAACGCTGAATAACATTACAAAAAGGGTTGCCTACCAAACCCAAAGTTATGATGCCATTGAAAAGTTAATAAACAACCAGGAAGATAAACTTGCCAGCATACCCGCCATACAACCCGTAAGCAATAAACAACTTACCCGTATTGCCAGTGGATTTGGAATGCGTATTCACCCGATTTACGGTATTGCCAAAATGCATAATGGCCTTGATTTTACAGCACCGCAGGGTACACCCATTTATGCTACCGGCGATGGTGTGGTTAAAGAAGCAGGCGTAGGAACCGGAACGGGCAACCATGTAATTATTAACCACGGTTATGGCTACGAAACGGAATATATGCATATGGTAAGAATAAAATCGAGGGTAGGACAGGCTGTAAAACGTGGGGAAGTGATTGGCTGGGTTGGCAGCACGGGCGCAAGTACAGGCCCCCATTGCCACTACGAAGTGCATATTAACGGCACACCGGTTGACCCTGTGTACTTTTTCTTTAATGATTTAAATGCCGAGCAATACGATCGTGTACTTAAACTTGCTGCTACTGGCAGTGCCAAAAGTTTTGATTAATTTTAATTATGTCCTTACAACAAATTGCATTTGACTTTGATGAAGCGCCGGTTGCTAAAAAACCGGAGCCGAAGGTTATTGTACCCGAGGAAATTAAAGCCGAGGTTGCCAAAATCGAGATTTCCAAACCTGAAAAAGTAAAAGTAAAGGCTGATAATAAAAAGTTAACCCGTGGCCGCGTTAGTTTAAAGGAGAAGGAATCTGGCGCAGATTTAATTGAGATACCGGAAGATGCAATACTGTTTGAAAAGAAATATTATTCTATAGGTATTGTGGCGGATATGTTTAAGGTAAACCAAAGCCTGCTGCGGTTTTGGGAAAATGAATTTGATATTTTAAAGCCAAGGAAAAATGGCAAAGGCGACAGGCTCTTTCGCC
>JBBQPX010000133.1:0-7428 GCA_038216775.1 Chitinophagales bacterium | reverse complement strand
GATTTTGAAGAGATAGTTCAGGCAAAGGAACTTGGCGTTCATGTTAATATTGACAACATCTCCATACTGGAACAGTTCGGTGCCAAATATGGAAACTCTTACCCTGTCTGCATCAGGCTGAACCCGCATATTATGGCGGGCGGTAATTTTAAAATCTCTACGGGGCATATAGATAGCAAGTTTGGAATTTCCATACACCAAATGCGGCATATTGAGCGTGTTGTAAAAACAACAAATCTTAATGTAGAAGGCATACACATGCACACCGGGAGCGAAATAAAAGACATTAATGTTTTTTTATTGGGGTTAGATGTAATGCTGGAAACTGTTCAGCATTTTCCCAATTTAAAATATCTTGATATGGGCAGCGGCTTTAAAGTGCCCTATCAGCCCGGCGATAATGAAACTGACGTTAATATATTAGCTCAAAAAATTGCAGATGCTTTTGCCCAGTTTGAAAATAAAAAAGTGCAAAACCTGGAGCTTTGGTTTGAGCCCGGAAAATATTTAGTGAGCGAAGCAGGGTATTTTATTACCAAAACCAATGTAATCAAACAAACACCTGCTGCACTTTTTGCAGGTATAAACAGTGGCTTTAATCATTTAATAAGGCCGATGATGTACGAAGCTTATCATCACATTGAAAATATAACAAACCCCGGCGGAGCGGAAAGGATTTACAATGTTGTTGGCAACATCTGCGAAACAGACACATTTGCTTATGACAGAAAAATAAACGAAATTCGGGAAGGCGATTATCTTGTTTTTTACAATGCTGGTGCTTATGGTTTTGAAATGAGTAGTAACTTTAATTCACGTCTTAAACCTGCGGAAGTTTTAGTAAAAGACGGAGAAGCTAAGTTGATAAGGAAAAGAGATGTGTTTGAGGATTTGTTGAGGAATCAAGTTATATAAGATTTTCTAAATTTTAAATTATGGAAGCTATACAAATAAGGCAAACACTGCACGAATACATTGATACGGCAGATGAAAAGAAATTGGAAGCCATTTATACAATTCTGAAAGACAGTATTAACATAGAATTCAAATATAGTGAAGACGAACTGGCTGACATATACGCACGTAGAGATAGCTACAAAAGTGGAAATGAGCAAACATTGGTTGCCGAAGACTTTGTAGCCTATGTTCGAAAAAATAAATTATAAATGAGGCATGAACTAATAATTCTGAAAGCAGCTGCCCAAGATGCAGCAGACGTTTTTGATTATTACGAAACTGCGCAAACAGGTCTGGGAGACCGTTTTTTAATAGAGTTATTGGAGAGATTTAATGAAATCAGTAAGCATCCAAAATATTATGGTTTTATTGATAAGCAAAAAATAATCAGAGATGTTAAACTTAAAAGTTTTCCTTACCTGGTAGTTTATGAAATTGAAGGCGATAACGTAATAATTTATTCAGTACATTGTGGATACAGAAATCCCGATAAACGAGTGCCAAAATAGATTAAGATGTTCACCAAAGCCATACTTGCCATATTTTTTTCTGTTTTAAGTTTAACTTCTTTCTGCCAAACCTTTGACTGTGGCAAATATCACCAAGGTAAATTTAGAATTGCTGATACACGTGCCGGCGTAGTTACCATTGCCGATAGAACAAGCATGTATCAAACCGAAAGCAGCGAGGCTTTAAAAGCTGTGGTGCGTTTCCGCATTTCTTGGCAGGATAACTGCTCCTACACGCTTAAATTGGACAAAGTAATCAGAAACGAAAATAAAATTAACTTTCCATCTGATATGGAAATTCGTGTAAAAATAATCTCAACAACAGATAATGGATATATGCAAGAAACTAGTTCTTCTTTAACTAACGGAACTTACAACGTAGCAGTAACCAAAATTAATTAGAAGCATTTTTAGGTTTTATATATTGTTTAACTAAAATTACTTTCAGCGCATTGCAGAAATCAAAATTTCTTATAACATTTACATAAGCAACCAAAAATGCCGATATTGATGATTCCATCAGTGTCAAATAACCTTCAACAACCAACTACAAATTTATGAACTATCGCCGAAGCCCTCGTACGCAAAGGTTTTATAAAACTTTCTTACACAGCTTGTTATTTCTATCACTATCCGTTTTATTTTTTTCCTGTAAAAAAAACGACAAATGGATTGATGTTGACCCTGCTTTCAGCAAATACATTGATTCCTATACCACAGGAACAGTTTCTAAAACTTCCTCCGTTCGCATTAAACTTGCCGATGATGCAAATACAACGCATGCCGTTGGCGAAGCAGTAAAAGAATCCTTGTTCAGCATCTCCCCTTCGGTGGCAGGCAAAGCCTATTGGCTTGATGCAAGAACTATAGAATTTAAACCCGACAAATTGTTGAAACCAGACCAGATGTATCAAGTAGATTTCAAATTGGGCAAGGTGACTAAAACAACCGGTAAGTTTTCCGATTTTAAATTTAGTATGAAAACGGTTAAGCCATCTTTTAAAGTTGAAAATGATGGGTTACGTGCTACCGGCGTAAAAAATAAAATGAGCCTTAGCGGCGATTTAGAAACTGCAGATATAGAGGATGGAAAGGAAGTTGAAAAACTACTAACTGCTTCTGAAGCTGGAAATGCGCTTAAAATAACCTGGCAGCATAACGATGCTGTAAAAACGCACCGCTATACTATTGAAAATATCAACAAGTTAAAATCTGCCAGCGCCGTTGCTTTACATTGGGATGGCAAACCAATGAGCATGGATGTTAAAGGCGATGCAGCTGTTGAAGTGCCTGCAGAAGGCGATTACAAAGTATTGAATGTAGTTGCGATTAACGATGCCCAGCAATATGCTTCTGTTCAGTTTAGTGAAATGATTGCTGTTGGGCAGGATTTAAATGGTTTAATAACCATTAGCGGGCAATCGGATATTTCTTACACTATCAACGGCAGTGAAGTAAAAGTTTTCGGTAGCGGAAAGCTTGATGGTAACTATACTGTTAACGTAAATCCGGGTATTAAAAATACCTGGGGCAATGTGCTTGACAAGGGCTTTGCTGCCAACATCAATTTTGAGAATAGAATGCCTTCCGTTAAAATTCATGGTAAAGGAAATATATTGCCAAACAGCGGCAGACTTGTTTTGCCCTTTGAATCAATAAATTTAAATGCAGTTGATATCAGCATTATTAAAATTTATGAAAATAATGTTCCGCAGTTTTTGCAGGAAAATGATTTGGGTGGAAACACAGAACTTAGAAGAGTTGGTAAACCCATCGTTCAAAAAACTTTAAGGCTTGATGATGATAAAACACTCGATCTGCATAAGCGCCAACATTTCTCTTTAGATATAGACAAGTATTTAAAAACGGAGCAAGGTGCTATTTATAAAGTTACTATTGGTTTCCGTCCAGAATATTCTATGTATCAGTCAACAGATACCAGCACAGTAAAACAAGAAGGCGGAGATGATGAAGAAGGGGGAGAATACAACGGCGACTACAGTGAAAATAATAATGGTGGGGTTGATGAAGACGATGCTTTTTGGGATAGATATGATACCTACTATCCTTTTGGTTATAGTTGGGAACGTCGGGACGACCCAACAAGTAAATCTTATTACAACAAAGACCGCTGGGCGACACGAAATATTCTGGCAAGTAATATCGGGCTTACAGCCAAGCGTGGTAACGATAACAGCCTGACCGTTGCGGTAAGCAATATTCTTACCACAGAACCAATGAACGGTGTAGAAATTGAAGTGATGGATTACCAGCGTACCATCATCAGCAAAGGAAAAAGTGACGGCGATGGTTTTGTAAATATTGATTTAAAGAGAAAACCATTTTTATTAATTGCCAAAAAAGGCGATGAAAGAGGTTATTTAAAATTAGACGATGGAAGTTCACTGGCGCTTAGTCGTTTTGATGTAAGTGGAGAAGAAGTTAAGAACGGCATTAAGGGATTTATTTTTGGAGAGCGTGGTGTTTGGCGCCCCGGCGATACCATGTATCTTAATTTTATTGTAGAAGATAAGCAAGGCAAACTTCCTAAAGACCATCCGGTTGAATTTAGTTTGTTTACACCGCAAAGTCAATTGTACAAACACACTGTACAAAGCAATGCTGATGATGGTTTCTATCTCTTTAAAACCAATACAGATGCAGCTTCGCCAACAGGCAACTGGCTGGCAAAAATAAAAGTTGGTGGTGCCACTTTCGAAAAAAGAATTAAAGTAGAAACCATTATGCCAAACCGCCTAAAGATTAATCTCGACTTTGGCAAAGACCCTGTTCTGGGTAAAGGGAATTTGGAAACAGGAAACATAAATGCCAAATGGTTATTTGGTGCAGTTGGCAAAAATCTAAAAGCAAAAATTGATGCGTCTTTGTACGCCAGGGGAACATCATTCCCAAAATTTGCCGGATTTGAATTTGATAACCCAACAACAAATTATTCAACCCAAAGCAAAACAATTTATGAAGGTACATTAGATGAACAAGGCAATGCAGCTTTAAAAACAAATTTTGATATTGATGAAACCGCACCAGGCATGTTAAGTGCAAATATGCTGGTTAAAGTTTTTGAGCCCGGCGGAAGTTTCAGTGTTGATAATGTAACCATGCCTTACAGCCCCTATGCAAGTTATGCAGGCATAAAATTACCGGATGGCGAAAAGCCTTTTGATTATTTGATGGCAGGAAAAAATCATACAGCACAAATTGTAGATGTTGACAGTAAAGGAAATTTAACAGCTGGAGCCAGTGAAGTGGAAGTTCAATTTTACCGCATTCAATGGCGTTGGTGGTGGGATAATAATGGCGACAACCTTAGCAATTTTACGCAAGATGAATACAACAAACTGATAAAAAAAGAAGTTGTAAAAGTTAACAATGGTCGTGCAACTTATACTTTTGGTACATCAGAAAATGAGTGGGGACGCTATTTAATTTTGGTGAAAGATTTAAAAAGTGGACACACAACCGGCTCTACTTTTTACATTGAAGATGCTTACTGGCAAACACGAGCCGGTGCCGAAGACCAAACGGCGGCGTCCATGCTTTCCTTTACATCCAACAAAGAAAAATATAATGTTGGAGACGAAGTTAGCTTAACAATCCCAAGCAGCGAAGGCGGCAGAATGTTGGTTAGTATAGAAAACGGAAGTAAAGTTGTAAAAACTTTCTGGCAGGAAACAACCAAGGGACAAACCAATGTAAAGTTTAAAGCCGATGCTGACATGGCACCAAACGTTTACGCAACAATAAGCTTGCTGCAGCCACATTCGCAAACCATTAACGATTTACCGATACGCATGTATGGTTCCATTCCAATTTTTGTGGAAGATAAAAACACGGTATTAAAACCAGTGCTTAACATCGCAGCAAGCATAAGACCAGAGCAGGAAGTTTCCTTCAGCGTTAGCGAGCAAACCGGAAAAGAAATGACTTATTGTGTGGCAATTGTTGACGAAGGTTTATTGGATTTAACAAGATTTAAAACGCCCGACCCGCATGAGGTATTTTATGCAAGAGAAGCACTCGGCGTAAAAAGTTTCGATTTGTTCGATTACGTAATAGGCGCATGGGGCGGCGATTTGGAAAGAATTCTCACCATTGGTGGAGATAATGAAGCAGGCGGCGGAAAACAAAAAACTGCTAACCGCTTTAAACCGGTTGTTAAATATCTCGGACCATTTCATTTAAGCAAAAATCAAACCCAAAAACAAAGTTTTACTTTACCGAGCTACATAGGTTCCGTAAGGGCCATGGTTGTTGCTGCGCATGATGGCGCTTATGGTGCTGCGGAAAAAACAGTGGCAGTTAAAAAACCTTTGATGATGCTGGCAACCATGCCACGAGTGCTCGGTCCAGGCGAAACAATCAAACTTCCCGTTACAGTTTTTGCCATGGAAAATAATATCAAAAATGTAAACGTTTCATTACAATCAAATCCGTTTCTGGAAGTTGTGGGCGCAAATTCACAATCAGTTTCTTTTGCGCAACCCGGCGAAGAAATGGTTTATTTTGATGTGCGTGTAAAACCAAATGTTGGTATTGGCAAAGTAAAACTGCTGGCAAGTTCCGGCAGCGAAAAAGCAGATTACGAAGTTGAACTCGATATTCGAAATCCTAATCCACCCATAACGCAGGTAACAGAAATGACGCTGGGCGCAGGTCAGCAATGGAAAACGATGGCAAGCCCGATTGGTGTTGCTGCAACAAGCACAGCCGTTCTCGAAATCTCCAGCGTTCCATCTATGAACCTGCAAAAGCGTTTGAATTATTTAATTGAATATCCGCACGGTTGCGTTGAGCAAATAACATCGGCAGTTTTTCCGCAGTTGGTATTAAATCAATTGACTGATTTAGATGAAATCAAAAAAGCCGAAGTAGATAAAAATGTAAAAGCGGGTATTGCCAGGCTACAGAATTTTCAGCGGCCCGAAGGTGGCTTTAGTTACTGGCCGGGCGGTTACGAAAGTGACGAGTGGGGAACAAACTACGCCGGTCATTTTTTAGTGGAAGCGCAAAACAACGGTTACTTAGTAAGCGATTTTATGCTACAGCAATGGAAAAACTATCAGCGTGGAAAAGCAAATAGCTGGGCACCATCTACCACTAATTTTTATGGTGGAGATTTAACACAGTCGTATCGCCTGTACACATTGGCACTTGCCAAAGCGCCGGAGTTAGGCGCCATGAATCGCTTAAAAGAATTTAAATATTTATCTGTAGAAGCAAAATGGCGATTGGCGGCAGCATACAAACTTGCTGGGCAAGATAATACCGCACTGGATTTAATCAGCGGCTTACCAACAAATTTTGAACAACGTGTGTCGCCAGGTATAACATTCGGTTCTGATTTGCGTGACCAAGCGATGGTTTTTGAAACATTAACCATCATGGGTAAAAAAGCAAAAGCTGCGGAAATGTTGCCAACCATTGCAGCAAAATTATCGCAGGATGAATGGTACAGCACGCAAACAACAGCATACGCCTTGATTGCCATTGCAAAGTATTGCGGTAAAAATCCATCTGGCGCAAAAATTATTGCAAGCGGTACAGTTGATGGTAAAAATGTTGATATTAACTCATCATCTTACATAAAACAAATACCGATTTTATTTGCCAAAGGTAGTAACAATGTGGTCTTAACAAACAAAGGCAGTAACACCTTGTATGTACGCTTAGTTACGCAAGGGCAGCCACTTGCAGGCGACAGTCTTAAAATAAATAACAATCCTGCGGTGTTGAGTATGAATGTGAGTTATGTAAATCAAAATGGTGCAACAATCGATGTAAACAACCTCACGCAAGGCACTGATTTTGTTGCAAAAGTTGTTATCACAAATCCCGGGAAACGCGGTTATTATTCCAACATGGCGCTATCGCAGATATTCCCAAGCGGTTGGGAAATTCTTAATGCCCGCATGTTTGATGGCGAAGGCGCATTTAAATCTTC
>JBBQPX010000132.1:0-7537 GCA_038216775.1 Chitinophagales bacterium | reverse complement strand
CATCCCGGCAAAAAGCCGGGATGCAAATATATAAAATGTAAGAGGAGCTTAGTTAAACTTAGTCCATGTTTTCCACCAGGTATCGCCTACTGCACAAGCACCTTTGTAGGTAACAGATGTAAAGCCTGTAGCTAATTTGGTATTTGTAAAAGCTGCGCCTGTAGCTGCGGGAGAAGCAGCTGAAGCTGGATTAAAATCAGGAGCCGTATAGTTAAATGGTGCTCCAAGCTGAACATCGGTGTTGTTGGTAAGAACACTGTTGCCGTAAGCAGGCGTATCAAACCATGCTCTTATGGTAGCTGTTGTGTTTACAGTAGTTGGTACGTTACTGTTGCCAGAAATACTGTATAAAACAGGAGTAGGGCAACCAGCAATAATGGTGTTTTGTACAGACAAAGAAGCTGGAATATTATTATCGGTAGGTATGCCTTTAGTAGCATCAATGTATAATCCATTTGGATAACCCATAATGATAGAATTGAAAAGAGACATACTTGAATTTCTTCTGATCTGCGCACCCCAAACAAACAAGCTGTTACCGGTATTTCCCAGCGTTGCTTTCGGTCCCATAACCGTCATGTTTGAGAACACTGCAGATGTTTGCGGTAAAAGTGAGCTTCCGTTTGCATCATTATCACTTTCAAAAGCTTCACTTTTAGATATATCAGCAACTGCTGAATCTCTTAATGAAATACCAAATTGTACTTTACCACTAAATCCGTTATCGGTATCAAAATCATCATCTAGTGTACGGAAAGAAATTAAATGCTTACAATTAACTGTTCCACCAAACCACTCAAAAGAATCATCGTTTGCATAAGATACTTGCACGTTGTCTACAACGGTGCTGCTTCCAACCCCACCAAAAGTTAAACCATTAATTTCTTTATCTGGTAAAAAAGCATAGCCTGCATATTCAACCCGCACATAGCGTAAAATTCCGCTATTGTCAGCCGGGTTTTGTGCCTGCGTAGCTGGAGTTCCATATAAACCTAAACCATCACTATTGTTAATTCCACCTTCAATTTCTCCAATACCTTGTATGCCGTTAAAAGAAGAATTTGTTGGAGCATTGCCCAAAATAACCAGACCTGCCCAATCGCCACGTTGAGGTATTGCCTCTTCTGATGTTAAAACGATTGGTTTATCTACAGTACCGTCAGCTATAATTTTGCAACTGCGTGTGATGATTAGTCCGCCGTTTTTGCCTTTTTCACCAACTATTTTTGTACCAGGTTCAATGGTAAGAATAGCGCCGTTGGTTACATAAACCAGCCCACGTAATTTATAGGTATAGGCTGCTTTTAATGTGAGGTTTGCACTTATTCTTCCTTCAAGGATTGTATTTTCTGTAGTTGTTCCGCCACCGCCTCCGGTAACTACTGTAGTTCCGCCGTCAACTTCAATTTTACGGCAGCTTAGTGCAGTTGCAGCCATCAGTACACTGTAGAGAATTAATTTTTTCATGTGTTTTATTTTTTTAAAAGTTGTTTTAGTATTGTTTATCGTTATTAAAAATTATAGCCAAAAGATATGCTGAAGTTTGTGCCGTATTTTCTTTTTATAGCAAAGGCATCAACATCTTTGTCATACTTTTTATTATTGTTTAGGTCGTTGTAAAAAATGGCGCCTTTGTTAATAATATCGGAGACATTCATTTTTACTTCACCTTTATTTTTCAGCACTTTTTTGGCAATTTGAAAATCAAGCAAAGGCCTTGGATTTTCCCAGATAGGAGGCTGGTCACTGCCACCCACAAACGCTATGCGTCGGCCAATCTGGTTAAATAAAAGGGTGGTGTTAATGCCGTATTTCTCCAGATCGTATTGTATGCCGGCATTTAACAGGTAAGGGCTTTGGCCCTGCATGGCTCTTGATTCGCCTGCGCCAAGGCCCGATACCCTGTTGTAGATATAAGACACGTTGCCTTGAACAGTAAAGTTTTTAAGAGCGGTGTTAAAATCAAGTTTTTTTCTAAATTCAAGCTCCACACCAAAACTGTTGGCCTCTTGAGCGTTTACAAAATTATAAGTACTTGCTCCGCCAGATGAAGGATTGAAATAGGCTTCAATTGGTTTATCAAAAAACTTATAAAACATGCCAAGTGTAAACAATTCTCCGCCTCTTGGGTAAAACTCATATCGTAAATCTAAATTGGAAACTTTTGTTCTTTGTAGCCCGGAATAACCTGCTACTGTAGCCCCTAAATCAAAATCATAAAACTGGAATGCGCTTAGTTCCCTAAACTCCGGACGTATAACAGTTTGAGAACCTGATAAGCGGACATTTGTTTTATTATTTACTTTATAGGTTGCATTTATACCGGGCAAATAATCTGTTACGCGGCTATGAAAATGGCGTGGGTCTGATTGTTTCATACTGCCAATTACCTGATCAAAATCTTCAACCCTTAATCCCCAAACAACACGTATATTATCTGTTATCCGGTTATCAAACTGTAAAAAGCCAGCATTTAAAATTGAGTTGGCAATGTATCGGTAGCTGCTGCCAGCCAATTCGTTAAAGGCAAATTTATTATCGGTTCCGTTACCAAAATTTTCTGGCGCAAATATTTTATCAGGGGTTAAACGAAGAAGTGCATTGTTTTGAATCGGCATATAAATGGCAAATGGTCTTGAGTCGAACAACCTATCCTTTATCTGGAAAAAATATCCCGCTTTTACAGCTTGTGCCTGGTTGCCTATTGTAAAGTTTTTGCTGAGGTCGGTGCCTGCTGTATACACGTAGTCGTTTAAAAAGCCATAATAACGGCTGCCACTTTTTTGCGATGCATTAGAGGCTCCAATTAAGGCTATAAATGAAGAGTTGTCGTTAAGCGGGTCTTCCTGTATGTATTGTAAGCGACGTTGGTCGGGTATGTATTGGTCCAATATATTAAAGCTTCCAAACCAGTTTAATTTTGCCTGATATCTTTTTATATTATGCTCACCAGAAAGCTGCGTATTAAAAAATGTGTTTGCTTTAAAGGCGAGTTCTGTAGCGTAAATTCTATCACCTTGTACCGAGTTAATAGCAGCGTCAAAATCTCGCCCGTTTCTAATGGTGGTATAATTTGCTGTATTTACATTTAATAAATTTTTAAATGAAATTTTACTGTTATTGCCTAGTTGCAATGTAATGTTTGCAAGGGCACCAGCTAAAACATCTTTACTGTACTTCGTATTATCGTACGAAAAACTCAGGTTTGCAATATTGTTCTGAAAAGTATTTACCTGATTTTGAAAAACTGTTCTCTTATTGCTACGATTATAGTTTACGGCCAGTATGGCAGCTAGTTTGGTTTTATTACCAAGCCTTTTATTAAAACCTCCGCTTATAGCAAATGTTTGATTTAAAGACGGCGTGAAATTTGAACTTTTTTTATTAGTGCTCCATATATTTTCAAAGCCAGATGCGTATGCGGTTTTTTCGGCCTGCGTTAATTCTGCAAACTGCGATTTTGTTGGCAGGTTTGCTGGCAGGCTTCTTGTGCCATTATCAAACCCTAAAAAATCAGTATTACTGCCTTTGTAATCATAAAAATCGTGCCCTGCGGTTTGCGAATTAAATCCTGTACCTAAGTTAACGTTTAAGAAATTTTTTGCAGGCACATCTTTGGTGTTTACCTGTATCAGGCCGCCAGCCCACTCTCCCGGTAATTCTGGTATAAATGATTTATTAATGATGATATTATCAATCATGGCAGATGGAATAATATCAAAACTGAAAGTTTTACGGTCAGGTTCTGTGCTGCTTAATAACACACCATTCATCATTGTTTGGTTGTAACGATCGGCCAAGCCCCTTACTACTAAATATTTTCCTTCCTGTAGTGATGTGCCTGGTACTCTTTTTAATACTTCACCGGTGTTTTTATCGGGCGATCTTCTGATTGCTTCTGCACTTACAACCTGTGCTACAACCGTAGTATTTTTTTGATAGGTAATTAATGCCGCTGCGCTTTCTTTACGTGCCGAAGCCCTTACTACAACTGCATCTTCAGTTTTTGTTACTTTATTTAAAAGTATTTCAATGTGGGCGAGCTGGCCTGCGGCAGCTTCTACATCTGTAATTTCTTTTGGCTGATAACCAACTGAAGTTAATTTAATAGTGTGTTTTTTTCCGGCATCAATATTTATAACAAAATATCCATCAATATTGGTTGTAGTTATTGCCTTATCCCCATCTATAGCAATAGAAACGCCTGATAAAACTGCGCCTGAATTTGCATCGGTAACCTTACCTTCAACCTTACCGGTTTGCGCAAAAATGCTAAGTGAAAATGAGAAAAATGTAAGTAATAGTACTGTTAGTTTCATGCTCTAAATATTTAGTGCAAAAAGACTACTTACATGTTATCGCAACATGAATTGAACGTTACGGTAATGTTACCTGTATATTACCTGAATGTTAACAGAAATGAAATTAGAACCGGAACTGAAGCCTGCAGGTGAAAATATTGTCCTTTAAATCCTTTACATATCCGGGCAGTTGTGTTTTTTCATTGGTAATCTTATCATACCATAAAACGAGTTTAAGGTTCTCATTTATATAATAAATGTAACCAAAGCCAAGTGTTGAGTATTTAATGTCGGTGGCATTAAGTACTGTGCCGGCTGTTCCAATATCCGTGGTTTTTACCTGGCTGTTGGGGTCGTACCAATCGTACTTTACCGCTAATTGGTGGTGTTCATTAACTATGTTTTGCAGCAGGCATAAGTATGCTCCATTAAATTTTCTCACGTAATGCCCCTCGTTTCCAGTTAACAAGGCAGCAGGTGTTTCAGAATTGTTTAGGGTTGCAGTTTGTGTACCAAACATATACTCTGCCCGCAGTTGAGTAAATCCGGCTTTGTGTTTAAATTTTATCTGCACATCTGCGCCATAATATTTACGTGGGGCAATTTTGCCTTGGTTGGTAATGGTTGAATCAACCGCAAATGTTTTTCCAAAGCTGTTACTGGCACTTGCGTAAACGTATTTTGTGTTTTGTAAAAATCCTCCGTTTAAATAAGAAGCTCCGGCACTTATTAAAATATTTTTTGCAATGGGATATGGCTTTAAAGATATCCTGCTAATAAAGTCTTTATGACTGTCAAAATCTGTGCTGGCTGCTAATCCCTGCCCATTAAATAAACCTGCATCAATTTTCAGATACCGAAGCGGGTGATCGTTTTTTCTCGGTTCAAAAGATACCATAGCACCTAAATCTCTTTCCGTTTTCATAAGTATCTGGCTCATTCGTCCACGCTCTGGCGATTCTCTGTCGCTTGATGAAAGATTAAGTTCGTAACTAAAAGGGCGGGCAAACATACCAACAGAAAGGGCTAACACATTAAATCTGTTTTCGAAAACACGGCCCCAAAAATCCCGGATTGCCACACCACGTTCTGTTCCATCAAACTGAAATACAAACTGAACAGATGGTCCTTTTTCTTTTGCAAAATGAATATAATCAAATCTTACACGGCCACGGCGAAGCATAAAACGGTTGTTAACGTTTGCGCCAAAATCGCCTCCGGAAAAATTTTTTACCCCTTCAGTTTGTGCTATCTGAAACTGCGGCTGCATGTATCCGCTGATCCTGATGTTGTCAAATTTTTTATAAATAGAGAGCATACTTTTGCCCATGTCTTTAGTAGTATCCACCATATCCATTAAAAACTGAGCTTTTAAAGAATTGTGGCAAACAAAAAACAGCAAAATCAGTAAAGCTTTCCGTGGCATTTAGTAAATTTTTCCGCAATGTAATAAGAAATTACTGTTACCTCAATGTTATCTTATTATTATCAATTTTTTGGGTAGATATATGCCCTTACAATATTTATACTTTTGTTGCAAATATTATACTATGGCAGGCATTAATACAATAATGAAAATTTTTTTACCTAAGGATAAGGTGTTTTATCAACTATTCGAAAATGTATCGGAAGTGTTGGTTAAAATGGGCGACAAATTAAAAGATGTTGTAAACGAACCTGATTTTGACAAACGTGGTCAAATTATTCAGGAAATTGAAGATATGGAACATGTAAATGACGACTTTACACATACCATTTTTACAGAACTTGGTAAAAATTTTATTACGCCTTTTGATAGAGAAGATATTCACTATCTGGCAACTGCGCTTGATGATATTGCAGATTACATTTATGCTTCTGCCAAAAAAATAAACTTTTATCGTGTTAACCCCAACGATATGGGTTTTAATAAAATGGCCGATCTAATTGCATTGGGCTGCCGCCAGGTAGAAATTGCTGTGAAGGAGTTACGCAATATGAAAAACATGCGTTTAATAACTGATGCTCTGGTATCAATTAATAGTATAGAGAACCAGGCTGATGATATTTTTGATATGAGCATTGAGCGCCTTTTTGCAACAGAGCCAGATGCAAAAGAAGTTATTAAAAAAAGAGAAATTTATCAGGTTATGGAAATCGTTACCGATAAATGTGAAGATGCTGCCAATGTGATAGAATCCATTATTGTTAAGTATGCTTAAATTAATTAGCTAATTAGCCGATATGTTAATATGCTATTTACTGCTACAAGAACTTAACAATTTAAGGAATTAGCACATTAGCACATTAGCAAATCAGCACATTAAAACAACTATGACTTTTCTAATAATAATAATTGCGTTAGCCCTCATTTTCGATTATATAAATGGCTTTCACGATGCTGCAAACTCAATAGCCACCGTAGTTTCAACCAAAGTATTAACACCCGGGCAAGCCGTTATTTGGGCTGCGATGTTTAATTTTGTTGCTTTCTTTATTTTTAAAGATCACGGCGTTGCAAACACAATTGCTAAAACCGTAAAAACAGATGTAGTTAACGGGCATGATATGTTGATTGTGATTTTTTCAGGTCTGCTTGCTGCCATTTTCTGGAACCTTTTAACCTGGTGGTTTGGCATCCCTTCGTCATCATCTCATGCGTTAATAGGTGCTTTTTCAGGCGCTGCTATTGCATACGGTGGCTTTAGTACGGTAAATCCCGATCCTGTTTTAAAAACCGTTGCGTTTATTTTTCTGGCTCCCGTAATAGGTATGATAATAGCATTTATTATTTCCCTCTGGTTTATTCATTCCTTTCGAAAGGGATTAATGCCTAAGATTATCGCCTTCACCATTTTTGCAGGCGTGGCATTATTTCTATACTATAATATGGAGTTAGATCCTACAAAATTAAAATCACACTTCGATTCCTATTTTTTAAAAGTGATTTTTTACGGTAAAAATTTTAAATGGATTTTGCTGTGCTCAATCATTTCTATAATGGCTGCATTCACTTTATTTTTAAATAAACTTAACGCCAACCGTGCCAACAGTTGGTTTAAAAAGCTTCAGTTGGTGTCATCAGCGGCTTTCAGTATTGGTCATGGTGGTAACGATGCTCAAAAAGTTATGGGTATTATTATGGCTGCGTTGGTTGCTTACGACCCTACAAAATATAGTCTTGATAAGATGGTGTTCTGGGTTCCGTTAGCATGTTATACAGCCATAGCCTTAGGTACTATGAGTGGTGGGTGGAA
>JBBQPX010000131.1:0-7656 GCA_038216775.1 Chitinophagales bacterium | reverse complement strand
TTCTATTAACGATAAAGTTTTAATCAGTGGAAATTTTGGATTGAGTGATACTGCAAAAGTGAAAATAGTAACAGCGAAATAAATGGATTCAGATTTATAGCTTGGGCTAAAGCCCTGTAGGAGATTATAATGTACCCCCGCCCTGAAGGGCGGGGCAATTGAAAAAAGCATCAGAAGATTATTGCTGGTAAAAAGCTGTATTTGATGTTATTATTGTGGCTAAAGCGGTGCAGGAGATTATAATATACCCCCCCTCTGAAGGACGGGGCAATTGATTAGAAATAACCCCAAAGGGTTCTGGTTTTTTAAATTTAAACATTATCCAGGCTCTTCACCAGAAAGCCGGCATCCTAAATGAATTACCCCGCCCTTCAGGGCGGGGAAAAATACAAAACAAAAGGGCTTTAGCCCACCTAAAATTAAATAAACGCACTTTGCAAAAATTCTTCATCTCACATAAAAATCCGCTCACTGTTGTTTTGGTGATGATTATTCTTGGAGGCTTTTTTGCCTACAGCAAAATGCAGTCTTCCTTATTTCCGGAAATAACTTTTCCTAAAATAAAAGTGATTGCCGATGGTAGTCTGCAACCAGTAGATAAAATGATGGTTAGCGTTACCAAACCTTTAGAAAATGCTATTAAGCAAGTGCCCGATTTAAAATCTGTACGCAGTACAACCAGCAGAGGTAGTTGCGAAATATCAGCTTTTATTGATTGGAAAGCAGATGTTGATTTAAGCCAGCAACGAATTGAAGCAAGAATAGCAGAGATACGAAACACGCTGCCAGCAGACCTTTCCATATCTGTTGAAAAAATGAACCCTTCCATTTTGCCGGTGATGGGTTACACTTTGGAGAGCCACAATAAATCGCCTATCGAACTAAAGCAATTGGCTGTATATACGATTAAACCTTTTTTAAGCCAGGTAGATGGCGTCTCGTCAGTTAGAATAATCGGCGGCAAATCAAAAGAATACTGGTTGTTGATGGATGCTGCAAAGATGAGTTCGTTGAGCATTACGCCCGATGCTATAAACACCGCTTTGGCAGCAACAAACTTTATTAAAAGCAATGGGTTTTTATCAGACTATAGATACCTGTACTTAACGGTAACAGACGCCACTATAAAATCTATCGATGACCTGCGGAATATTGTTGTAAAAAATGATGGCAAACGTGTTGTGTATTTAAGGGATGTAGTGGATGTTCAAATAAGAGAGGGCGTTGAATACACAAAGATAAATGCCAACGGGCATGATGGTATTTTGGTAGCTGTGGTAAAACAACCTAATGCGAATCTGGTTTCTATGTCAACCGACATGGAAAAGAAAATTGTAGAGTTGCAAAAGATTTTGCCCGAAGGCGTAACCATTAGGCCTTATTATGTGCAGGCTGATTTTGTAAACGAAGCTATTAAGAGTGTAACAGATAGTTTATGGATAGGCTTGTTGCTTGCCATTATTGTAGCCATAATATTTCTTCGTTCTTTTAAAGCAAGTACAACCATTTTAATAACCATTCCGGTAACGCTTGGGCTTACGTTGATTGTGCTGTATGCATTGGGCTACACTTTTAATATCATGACGTTGGGTGCTATTGCGGCGGCCATCGGTTTAATTATTGATGATGCCATTGTAGTGGTAGAACAAATTCACCGCACCCAGGAAGAGCACCCGAAAGAGTACACAACCAATGTTGTTCACCAGGCAATAAAATATTTATTTCCGGCAATGGTCGGCTCTTCTATAAGTACAATCGTAATTTTTATTCCGTTTATTTTAATGAGCGGCGTTGCTGGTGCTTATTTTAAAGTGATGACGGACACAATGATTATTACATTGGTCTGTTCTTTTTTTGTAACCTGGCTTTGCCTACCGGTGCTGTATTTGCTGTTAAGTAAAACAAAAAAAGATGCTGTTAAGAAATTAACTGCAAAACAAAAAGAAGTGCATGTAAAAAATCAACGTTGGGTTTCTTTCTTTATAAAAAATACCTGGTTGAGTTTTGTTTTTATCGGGTTGTTGATTCTTTCGGTGGTTATTATTTTACCAAGGCTTGATACAGGTTTTTTGCCCGAGATGGACGAAGGAAGTATTGTGTTGGATTACAATTCTCCGCCAGGAACTTCGCTGGAAGAAACAGACCATATGTTGAGGGAAGCGGAGAAAATAATAACCGCTATTCCCGAAGTAAAAACTTACAGCCGCCGCACGGGAACACAAATGGGCTTCTTTATTACCGAACCTAATCGTGGCGATTATCTTATACAATTAAAAAAAGACCGGACTAAAACAACAGAAGAAGTTATTAATGATATACGCCAGAAAATTGAAGCCACACAGCCTGCATTGCGTATAGACTTTGGGCAGGTTATTGGCGATATGCTGGGCGATTTGATGAGCTCTGTTCAACCCATTGAGATAAAAATTTACGGCGGCGATGCAAAAAAACTACAAGAAATTTCGAAACAGGTAAGCGATATTGTCACCAATGTAAAAGGTACGGCTGATGTTTTTGATGGCATTGTAATTGCCGGCCCATCAGTTACTATTGAGCCTGACTATGCAAAACTTGCACAGTTTGGTATTACACCTGCAAACCTGCAGGCACAGTTACAAAATTCATCCGAAGGAAACATTGTAGGAAGTATTTTTGAAAATGAACAGGTAAATACAATACGTATGCTTTATCCTGGCAGTAGAAAAATAAGCATAACTGATTTAAGCAGCCTGCAGATTTTTTTGCCAAACGGAAAACTGATTCCCATCAATCAACTTGCCACTGTAAAAATAAATGCCGGCGATGCAGAAATAGAAAGACAGGATTTGCAAACCATGGGCGTTATTACAGCAAGGCTCGATAATCGTGATCTTGGCAGCGTGATAAAAGATATTAAAAAAGAAATCAGCACTAAAGTTTCGCTGCCACCTGGCTACCATGTTGAATACGGTGGAGCTTACGCAGAACAGCAGCAATCCTTTAAAGAGTTGTTGATGATTTTAATTGCAGCAAGCTTGTTGGTATTCGGTGTTATACTTTTTCTTTTTAAAGAGTTTAAAGTAGCAATGATAATTTTATTTGTTTCTGTGCTCGGTATTTCGGGCAGTTATCTTGCGCTTTTTCTTACAGGCACCGCATTAAACGTAGGTAGTTACACTGGCTTAATTATGATAGTGGGCATCATTGGCGAAAATGCCATATTCACTTTTTTACAGTTTAAAGAATCGTTACTGGAAAAATCCGTTGATGATTCAATAATTTATTCTATCTCCACAAGATTACGTCCTAAATTAATGACAGCTTTGGGTGCCATCATTGCTCTTTCTCCACTAGCACTTGGTATTGGAACAGGTGCACAATTGCACCAGCCGCTTGCCATTGCAGTTATCGGAGGGTTCATTATTGCATTGCCTTTATTGCTTATTGTGTTGCCGACTATGTTACGTATTGCTTATCGGAAATATAAGCGGAATCCTGAAGTGGAAGAAGTTTAATTTAACAGCTTTATGATAGCAGGTAATTTGATATTAAGTTTTTAAAATGGCTTTTATTAATAAACGCAAACCTGCTTTTTAATAGTAGTTTTAGGAAATTACGAAAGGTTCGGTTCATTATTTTGTCCAGTAAATCCACAACGCCACTCATTTTCAATAGAACGGAAGATTATCCAGCTAAAATCCACATCAGTAAAAACGAGCGAAATGCAGGAATCATCAAAAATATCACTGCCATGTTTTAGCAGCTCGTTCCATTTTAATTCCAATACCGGACTACAATCAGGAGATAAAAAAAATACAAGCGCTTCTTTAATCATCAATACGTCAGCAGCTTTTTGCAGCATGGCAGAAACATCTGTTTTATATGCATCCAGAAGCGGGAGATCCATCACATATTTAAACGCACTGGTAGAAGGATATTTATCAAATACTTTCTGCCATAATCCCTCACCTGCCGGTTTTATTGGCGCTGTACTAAGGTCTGGCATGTTGAGCTTTTCTATAGCTGCAGTGTAATGGGGTAACTCTTCATGGGTTGCAGTGCACAGGTAATCGATCCTATAAAATATACCGAGTTGCTTGATGGTTTTAAAATAACCAAGCCAATGAAATTGTATTCTTTGGAATATAGCCGTTTGCGCTTCAAGTTTTAAATGCAGCTGCTTTAGTTTTTCCACTAAAGTTACTTGCTGATTTTTATTCAATAGTAGAAGGCGATTATGATGAATACTTCAGACCGTAATTTCAGAAAAAAACTTTGTTTTGCTGATTATAATTTTTCAGCACAAAATTATTAAAGCTGTTTTGTTAAGATACTGCTGCTGCAGGCTACCATGCTATTAATGTTAAGTACGAAAAAGAAATTATCAGAAGCAACTTGAAAACAGCTCATCCATATGTAATAAATAATGCTGTATAAAGAGAGCCAAAAAACAAATTATAAAACTTGCATTCCGAAATAAAGTTTATTACATTGTATTCTAATATACAGACAACTTTCCCCCTTCAAACAACAAATATTCACCTAAAAAACAATCAAATGAAACAGAAACAATTGTTGCTCAGTTGCGTTTTGCTTTTCTTTTTTAGTTTGAGCATAACGGCCCAATGGTCGGCAAAACATGATATGACTGCTGCCGGCTATCAAACTTTTTTTAATGAATCTAACCAAAAGGGAATGCGGCCTATCTGCGTAAGTGGATATACCGTAAGTGGAGCAGAAAGATATGCGGCGTTGTTCGAAAAAAAGGCCGGTCCGGCGTGGACGGCTAAACACGGCATGTCGTCAGCCGATTATCAAAACCAGGTAAATACATTGGGCGGGCAGGGTTACCAAGTAAGCTTCGTTTCTGGTTATCAAGTTGGCAATGCGGTAAAATATGCTGCCATCTGGGAAAAGAAGAACACGAATTATATTGCCAGGCATGGCCAAACCGGCGCCCAATTTCAGGCAGAGTTTAATACAAACAAAGGTAACGGCTACCGCCTAATTTTTGTTACCTGCTATGCAGCAAGTGGTACAGCATATTACGCATCTATTTATGAAAAAAGTGCTGGCCCTGCCTACATGGCTCATTTTGGGATGGATGCTGCAGCCTATCAGGATAAATATACCACCTATGTTTCGCAGGGCTATCGACTTAAAATGGTAAATGGCTGCAACATTGCTGGCAAAGATTATTACGCAGCCATTTGGGAAAAAACAAGTGGACCAATGTTCTATGCAAAACATGGCATTAAAGGAAATAATTATCAGAATAATTTCGACAATTTTTATTACCAGGGTTACAAGCCTGCATTCATCAGCGCCTTTGCATCTTCTGGCACAGAAAGATTTAATGGCGTTTGGGAAAACACAAATATGAGTGGTGCTGATATTGGTAAAATCGACGCAGGCATCAAAAAATATATGGATGATCAGGGCGTAAAAGCAATGTCGCTGGCTGTTTGTAAAAACGACCGCCTGGTTTTTGCCAAAGGCTTCGGTGATGCCAATCCAGCTACGGGTCAGGATTTAAGCCCTTCCTATTCCATGCGTATTATGAGTATTTCTAAACCTATGACCAGTACAGGTATTATGAGATTAGTTGCGCAGAATAAATTAAATCTCGACCAGAAGGTTTTTGGCTCGGGAAGTATTTTGGGAACAACTTTTCCTTATCCTGCATCAAACAAAGCAAATCTGGAGCAGATTACCGTTAGGGCATTATTGCATCATACATCAGGTTTAAAAAGTTGTAACGGCGAGGCTCCATTCTGGAACTCATCAAGCACCTATGCAGATTGCATGAGTGCGGT
Source organism: Chitinophagales bacterium (assembly GCA_038216775.1). Taxonomy (GTDB): domain Bacteria; phylum Bacteroidota; class Bacteroidia; order Chitinophagales; family Chitinophagaceae; genus Ferruginibacter. The sequence goes on along the minus strand of JBBQPX010000131.1, from coordinate 1,861 downwards.
ACTCAACTCATCTGACCTGTTTGCTTTTATGCCCAATACCAAGGATAATTATTCAAATGCTAATTTTATGATACTGGCACGGATTATTGAAAAAATCAGTGGTCAATCCTATGAAACCTTTATTCGCAATAATGTACTTACACCGTCCGGTGTAGGCAATACCATGTATATCGGCGCTATCTCCGGCACTCCGGGATCAAACGAGGTTTCGGGTTATACGCCCATGAAAAATATGAACCTGAAAATGTGGGATGGTTTTGGCGGTTGGGTAGCACGGCCTATCGACCTGTTGAAAGTGCTGGTAAGGTTTGACGGACTTACGCAAAAGCCTGACCTTATTTCTGCTGCATTGCAGGATACAATGACTACCACAACATCCATCAGTAATGGATATGCGCTAGGTTGGCTAGCCAACAACAGCATGCAGACACACAATGGATGTTACGAAGGCACACGCTCGTTCCTGTATTACGATATTCCTTCGGGATTAAGTTTTGCCGTAATTATAAATAATAATCCAAATGATGATGGCTGTGGCTGGGCTATGAAAGACGCTGTGCTCAACGCCATTAAAAGTGTTTCAAACTGGCCGGCATACGATTTGTTTTAGGTAATTCTATTAAAGAAGTCAAGTTTTTAAAACTTGACTTCTTTTAATTGCTTACTCTCCGGGATGATAACTGCTCTCCACATGCTTCATCACATCTTCCCTATAAAACAACACTTCTTTAAACTGCCCTTTGCTGTACATCAATCCTTGGTCAAAAAATTGTTTTGAGTTAACATCAGCACTTTCGCCATGCTCCAGTTAACCCCTGCGTACAAGCTTAACCGGCCGACAGGCATAATTGGGTTAAACAACGGTTTATTTTTAAATAAACTTTATATATATTTGGCATTCTCAAAATCCACTTCCATACTGATCAACTGCTTACTCAATTTAAATTGAAACCTGTATGGATAAATTTATGCCCTTGCTTTCGGCAAGACCTTCTGCTTTGCTTTTTAAAAACAGAAAGGCAACAGCAGCACTTCGTTTTTTATTTACGTTACTTTTTTTTGCAACACAGCATGTTGCAAAAACCCAAAGTATAAACATAACCGGGCCTGCAGGCAGCGGGCAGTTTGGCTATTCAGTTACCGTATTAACCAATGGCAACTATGTAGTAACAGACCCATATTATGATGATGGAGCGATAGCAGATGTGGGCGCTGTTTATTTATACAACGGCAGCACACATACCTTGATAAGTACATTGAAAGGCAGTACCGCAAATGATCAAATTGGTATTGGCGGCATTACCCCCTTAAGCAATGGAAATTATGTGGTAAGCTCACAAAATTGGGATAATGGAGCAGCTACCAATGCTGGTGCGGCAACCTGGGGTAATGGAAATACTGGTATAGCCGGAGTAGTTAGCAGCGGTAATTCGCTGGTGGGCAGCACTGCAAATGATAATATTGGTGGTATTAGCGCCTTAAGCAATGGAAATTATTTGGTGATTTCTATTTATTGGGCTAATGGAGCTGTTACCAGTGCCGGTGCAGTAACCTGGGGCAATGGAACTACCGGTATAGTCGGGGTAATTAGCAGCGGTAATTCGCTTGTGGGCAGCACGGCATATGATCAAATTGGCCATGGCGGCATTACCTCCTTAAGCAATGGAAATTATGTGGTGAGATCTAGTACTTGGAATAATGGAGCAGCTACCAATGCCGGTGCGGTAACTTGGGGTAATGGAACTACTGGTATAGTCGGGGTAGTTAGCAGCATCAATTCACTTGTGGGCAGCACGGCAAATGATATTATTGGTGATGCCAGTATTATTCCCTTAAGCAATGGAAATTATGTGGTGAGGTC